>JAFIHP010000163.1 GCA_017849335.1 Actinomycetales bacterium
ACAAGGTCCCCGCGGACGCGAAGGCCAACGTCGACGGACCGCTGGCCGAGCTCAAGAAGGCCATCGAGGACAACGACCTCCCGGCGATGCGGACGGCGACCGACAAGGTCGCGCAGGCCAGCCAGGCGCTCGGTGCCGCGATGTACGCCTCGGCGCAGGAGCAGCAGGCAGGTGCCGGCGCGGCCGGTGCCGCGGACGAGGCGGCCCAGACCGCCGAGGACGACGTCATCGACGCGGAGATCGTCGACGAGGGTGAGAGCAAGTGAGCGAGCACGAGAACGAGGGACCGCGCATCACCGATCGGCGACGCGTGGACCCCGACTCGGGCGAGGTGCGCCAGCCGGCTGAGCCGGCTGGCGCGGCCTCGGCCGGGGACGGCACCGACAGCGAGGAGCTGCTGGCCCAGGCGGTCGACGCAGCCCTCGCGGACGCTGACGTCGCCGGGGCCGGCGCGCGCGACCAGGTGGCGGAGCTCACCGCCGACCTCCAGCGGGTGCATGCCGAGTACGCCAACTACCGCAAGCGCGTCGAGCGCGACCGTGAGCTCAGCCGGACGACCGCCGTCGGCGGCGTGCTGACCGAGCTGCTCGGCGTGCTCGACGACGTCGACCGGGCCCGCCAGCACGGCGAGCTCGAGGGGGCGTTCAAGTCGGTCGGTGAGGCACTCGAGCAGGCGGTGAGCCGCCTGGGCCTGGAGCGCTTCGGTGCGCCAGGCGACCCGTTCGACCCGCACCAGCACGAGGCGCTCACGCACGAGGAGTCCGCGGACGTCGCCGAGCCGACCGTGACGGCTGTCTACCAGCCGGGCTACCGCTATGCCGACCGCGTCCTGCGGCCGGCGCGCGTGGCCGTGGTCGCGTGACGCGCGTCGCACCGACCGGACACCACACGAGAACCGCTCGCACGAGAACAGGAACAGACAACACAGCGTGAACAAGGACTGGCTGGAGAAGGACTTCTACGCCGTGCTCGGCGTGGCCAAGGACGCCACGCCCGCGGAGATCAAGAAGAAGTACCGGTCCTTGGCCCGTGAGCTGCACCCGGACAAGAACCCGGGCGACAAGGCGGCCGAGGAGCGGTTCAAGGCCGTCTCCGAGGCGTACGACGTGCTCTCGGACGACGCGAAGCGCAAGGAGTACGACGAGGCGCGCTCGCTCTTCGCCGGCGGTGGCGGTTTCCGCCCCGGCGGCGGGGCGGGCGGCTACGGCGGGGGGCAGCAGTACAACGTCGAGGACCTCTTCGGACAGGACTCCGGCGGTTTCGGGGAGTTCCTCGGCGGCATCTTCAACCGGGGGCGCGCCCGCTCTCCGCAGCCGCGACGCGGCCAGGACCTGGAGAGCTCGCTGACGCTGTCGTTCGACGACGCGCTCGACGGTGTGACCGTGCCGCTCCGGCTGTCGAGCGACGCGCCGTGCTCGGCGTGCCACGGCACCGGAGCGAAGGCCGGCACCGTGCCGCGGGTCTGCCCGACGTGCGAGGGCACGGGCCAGACCTCGCGCAACGCCGGCGGCTTCGCCTTCTCCGACCCGTGCGTCACGTGTCGCGGACGCGGCCTGTTCGTCGACGATCCGTGCCCGGTGTGCCACGGTTCCGGTCGGGGCCTCAGCGCGCGCACCGTCCAGGCGCGCATCCCGGCGGGCGTCAAGAACGGTGCGCGGATCCGCCTGAAGGGCAAGGGCGGCACCGGCGAGCGCGGCGGCCCGAACGGCGACCTGCTGATCGACGTCACCGTCACGCCGGACCCCGTGTTCGACCGCAAGGGCGACAACCTCACGGTGACCGTCCCGGTCACGTTCGCCGAGGCAGCACTCGGTGCCGACATCAAGGTGCCGACCCCGCGCGGCGGATCGGTCACCGTGAAGGTCCCGGCCGGTACGGCGAACGGACGGACCTTCCGCGTGCGCGGCAAGGGCATCCGGCGCAAGGACGGCACGAACGCCGACCTGCTGGTGACCGTCGAGGTCGCGGTGCCGCAGAAACTCTCGGAGGACGCACGCGAGGCGTTGCAGCAGTACGCGCAGGCGACGGCCGACCACGACCCGCGGACGGACCTGTTCGCCCTCGCGGATCGGCCCCGGAGCTCGTCATGACCGCCCAGCCGTCGCGTCGGCCGGCGCCGCCGGCGCGCACGGGCTTCCCGATCGCGGACGACGCCCCGGTCTACGCGATCTCGGTCGCGGCCCAGCTCTCGGGGCTGCACCCGCAGACCCTCCGGCAGTACGACCGGCTCGGCCTCGTGACACCGACCCGCGTCGGCGGCCGGAACCGCCTCTACTCCGCCAACGACATCGCTCGCCTGCACGAGATCGCCGACCTGTCGGCCGACGGTCTCTCCCTCGAAGGGATCCGGCGCATCCTGGACCTCCAGGCCGAGGTCGCGTCGCTGCGCCGCATGCTCACCGACCTGCGCCGCGACCAGGCGTCGACGGCCCTGGTCGTCTGGCGCCCGTCCCGCTCCGCTGACTGACACGTACGAACGAACAAGGACCTGAACACCATGGACATCCCCTTCACCACCAAGAGCCAGGACGCGCTCGGCGCGTCGGTCCGCATGGCCGCGGCCGCGGGCAACCCGCAGGTCGAGCCGCTGCACCTGCTCGACTCTCTGCTGCAGCAGGGCGAGGGCATCGCGACCGCGCTGCTGTCCGCCGTCGGCGCCGATGTGCGCGCGCTCACCGCCCAGGTCCGTAGCGCGCTCGGCGCCCTGCCGAGCGCATCCGGGTCGAGCATGTCCGCGCCGCAGCTGAGCCAGGCGGCCCTGCGCGTCGTCAACGCCGCGCAGGCGCTGACGAAGGAGCGCGGCGACGAGTACGAGAGCACCGAGCACCTGCTCATCGCGCTGGCGTCCGACGGCGGCCCCGGGGTCGCCGATCGCCTCGCGCAGGCCGGGGCGACGCCGGCCGCGCTCGTCGACGCCCTGACGCAGGTCAAGGGCAGCGCACGCGTGACGAGCCAGGACCCCGAGCAGACGTTCCAGGCGCTGGAGAAGTTCGGCGTCGACCTCACCGCACGTGCGCGCGAGGGGAAGATCGACCCGGTCATCGGTCGGGACGAGGAGATCCGCCGGACGATCCAGGTCCTCTCCCGCCGGACCAAGAACATCCCGGTGCTGATCGGCGAGCCCGGCTTCGGCAAGACCGCCGTCGTCGAGGGCCTGGCGCGCCGGATCGTCGAGGGCGACGTGCCGACCTCGTTGGCCGGCAAGACCCTGATCGCGCTCGACCTCGGCGCGATGGTCGCCGGCGCCAAGTACCGCGGGGAGTTCGAGGAGCGGTTGAAGGCCGTCCTCGACGAGATCGTCGGCAGCGACGGGCAGATCATCACGTTCATCGACGAGCTGCACACGGTGGTCGGGGCCGGCGCCAGCGGCGAGGGCGCGATGGACGCGGGCAACATGCTCAAGCCGCTGCTCGCCCGCGGCGAGCTCCGCATGATCGGCGCGACGACGCTCGACGAGTACCGCCAGTACATCGAGAAGGACGCCGCGCTGGAGCGGCGCTTCCAGCAGGTGTTCGTCGGCCAGCCCTCCGTCGAGGACACGATCGCGATCCTGCGCGGCATCAAGGAGAAGTACGAGGCGCACCACAAGGTCGTCATCTCCGACTCGGCGCTGGTCGCGGCGGCCACGCTGTCCGACCGCTACATCACGGCGCGCTTCCTCCCCGACAAGGCGATCGACCTCATGGACGAGGCCGCCTCGCGCCTGCGCATGGAGATCGACTCCTCGCCGGAGGAGATCGACGTGCTGCAGCGCCAGGTCGACCGGCTGCGCATGGAGGAGATGGCCGTCGCCAACGAGACCGACGAGGCGTCGCAGGAGCGGCTGGCCCGCATCCGTGCGGAGATCGCGGACAAGGACGAGGAGCTCACCGGGCTCAAGGCTCGCTGGGAGCAGGAGAAGAAGGGCCTGAACCGGGTCGGCGAGCTGAAGGTGCTCATCGACGACCTGCGCGCGACGGCCGACCGGGCGCAGCGCGCGGGCGACTTCGAGCAGGCCTCGCGCATCCTCTACGCCGAGATCCCGACGTTCGAGGAGGAGCTCGAGCGTGCGTCGGTCGAGGTCAACGAGCGCGCGGCCATGGTCAAGGACGAGGTCACCGCGGACGACATCGCCCAGGTCGTCGGCAGCTGGACCGGTATCCCGGCCGGCCGGCTGCTCGAGGGCGAGACCGCGAAGCTGCTGCGCATGGAGGACGAGCTCGGGCAGCGCGTCGTCGGCCAGACCGAAGCCGTCCGCGAGGTCAGCGACGCGGTGCGCCGCGCGCGGGCCGGCATCGCCGACCCGAACCGGCCGACAGGCTCCTTCTTGTTCCTCGGCCCGACCGGTGTCGGCAAGACCGCGCTCGCGAAGGCGCTCGCCGAGTTCCTGTTCGACGACGAGCGCGCGATGGTGCGCATCGACATGAGCGAGTACGGCGAGAAGCACTCGGTCTCCCGCCTGGTCGGCGCGCCGCCCGGGTACGTCGGCTACGAGGAGGGCGGCCAGCTCACCGAGGCGGTCCGCCGTCGGCCGTACTCGGTCGTGCTGCTCGACGAGGTCGAGAAGGCGCACCCGGAGGTCTTCGACGTCCTTCTCCAGGTGCTGGACGACGGCCGACTGACCGACGGGCAGGGTCGCACGGTCGACTTCCGCAACGTCATCTTGATCCTGACGTCCAACCTCGGCTCGCAGTACCTCGTCGACGTGACGGTGCCGTACGAGACGCGCACGGAGCAGGTCCTGTCGGTCGTCCGCCAGCAGTTCCGCCCGGAGTTCCTCAACCGCCTCGACGCGATGGTGACGTTCCAGCCGCTGGACCGCGCCGAGCTGGGTCGCATCGCGGCGATCCAGGTCGAGCAGCTGTCGGCGCGCCTCGCGGATCGTCGCATCACGGTGGCCGTCACCGACGACGCGCTCGCGTGGCTGGTCAACCGTGGCTTCGACCCGGTGTACGGCGCGCGCCCGCTTCGTCGGCTCGTGCAGACGGCGATCGGCGACAAGCTCGCCAAGGCGATCTTGTCCGGCGAGGTCCGCGACGGCGACGACGTGCGCATCGGCACCCAGCCCGACGGCGCGGAGCTCACGCTCACCGTTCAGTGAGTGGGGAGTTGTCGGGCCCTCGCAGCCGTCTGACGGCCCGACAACTCCCCACTCGCGAAAGGTGCACGTGGGTGCGAACGGCAACCGCGTGCGGGAGGCTGAGCCCATGACCGACAGCAGGCGCGACGTCGCCGCCACGTTCGGGGGTGTGGCCGGCGAGTACGCCGCCGCCCGGCCCACGTACCCAGCCGCCCTCGTCGACTGGCTCGCGGACGTCGCCCCCGCGCGCGACCTCGCCTGGGACTGCGGCTGCGGCAGCGGCCAGGCGTCGGTCGCGCTCGCGGAGCGGTTCGCCCACGTCGTGGCGACCGACGCGAGCAGCGCCCAGATCGCCGCGGCCGCGCCGCACGACCGGGTGACGTACCGGGTCGCCTCGGCGGAGCACAGCGGTCTCGCGACGGGATCGGTCGACGCCGTGACGATCGCCCAGGCGCTGCACTGGTTTCCGCTCGAGCAGTTCTATGCCGAGGTCCGCCGGGTCGCGCGCCCCGGTGCGGTGGTCGCCGCCTGGTCGTACCACTGGCTGACGACCGGCGACGACGCCATCGACGCGATCGTCGACCAGCTCGCGACGGGGACGCTCGCGGGCTACTGGCCCGCTGGTCGCGAGCACGTCGACAACGAGTACGCCGACCTCGACTTCCCCTTCCCCCGAATCGACCCGCCTCCCCTCGCGATGACCCAGGACTGGACGCTGGACCGGCTGCTGACCTACCTGCGGAGCTGGTCGTCCGTCTCTCGCTACCGCGACCAGCACGGCGTCGACCCGGTGTCGCCCGTCGCGGAGGAGCTCGCATCGCGGTGGGGCGACCCGTCCGCCGCGCGCCCGGTGCGCTGGCCGCTGACCGTGCTGGCGGGCCGGACGTAGGGCCCCGCCCCCGGGGTCGAGCGCTGGCGCCCGGGGCGGATAGGCGCCACGCTGTGCCGCAGCGGCCCCGACCGGCCGCGCAGCCGAGGAGGAACCGTGCCGAACGTCGCCGACGAGCTGCGTGCAGCGGGCGTCCACGCGATCATCTCGCCTGGCGACGCCGGCTACGCCGATGCGATCGCCGGTTTCGGGCCACGGCCGCCTGACGGGTCCTCGCGGAGGGGTCGCGGTAACCCTTCGATCACTCACCAGCGTCGACGTCGACCCCGCGGCGCGGACGGTCCGCATCGGCGCCGGCTGCACGTGGGACCCGGTCCTCGCGGCGTGCGACGCCTACGGTCTCGCGGCGCCGTGCGGATCGGCTCCCGGCGTGGGCGTGGCCGGCTACCTCCTCGGCGGCGGGCTCGGGCCGATCCAGGGCAGTATCGGGTTCAGCAACTACCACGTCACCTCGATCG
>JAFIHP010000164.1 GCA_017849335.1 Actinomycetales bacterium
CGTCGTCGACAACGGCCCGCTGTTCCAGACCCCGCAGGAGGACGCACGGCTCGCGGTAGAGGCCGACGTGGACATCGTGGGGGCGCCGTCGCTCGCGGCCGGGCACCTGACGCTCGTGCCCCGGCTGCGCCAGGCGCTCACCGCCCTCGGTCGCTCCGACGTGCTGGTGGTCGTCGGGGGCGTCATCCCGCCGCAGGACTTCGACGAGCTGCGGGCGGCCGGCGCGGCCGCCATCTTCCCGCCGGGGACGGTCATCGCGACCGCCGCCGAGGACCTCCTCCACGCCCTCCTCGACCGGCCTGCATGAGGTCTGCGCTGCCGCCGACCGCGGAGCTGGCCGCCCTCGTACGGGCGGGGGACCGCGGTTGGCTGTCGCGGGCGATCACGCTCGTCGAGAGCCGGCGCCCCGAGCACCGGGCTCAGGCGGCCGAGCTGCTCACCGAGCTGTCGCCGTACGCCGGGTCGGCGCGCCGGATCGGCATCACCGGCGTCCCCGGTGTCGGCAAGTCGACCTTCATCGACCAGTTCGGCACCAACCTGACGGCTGCCGGCCACCGCGTCGCGGTGCTCGCCGTCGACCCGAGCTCATCGCGGACCGGCGGAGCCATCCTCGGCGACAAGACGCGCATGGAGCGGCTGTCCGTCGACCCGAACGCCTACATCCGGCCGTCGCCGGCCGGCACGTCCTTGGGCGGCGTCGCGCGGGCGACGAGGGAGAGCATCGTCCTCGTCGAGGCGGCCGGGTTCGACCTCGTGGTCGTCGAGACCGTCGGTGTCGGGCAGAGCGAGACGACCGTCGCGGAGATGGTCGACGTCTTCGTCGTGCTCATGCTCGCGGGCGCTGGAGACCAGCTGCAGGGCATCAAGCGCGGTGTGCTCGAGCTCGCGGACCTGGTCGCGGTGAACAAGGCAGACGGCGACAACGTCGCCAAGGCCCGGACCGCGGCGGCCGACTACCGGCAGGCCATGCGGCTCATGACGCCGGCGGACGCGTCGTGGGTGCCGCCGGTGCTGACCTGCTCGGCCGTCGACGACGTCGGACTGGACGAGATCTGGGACCAGATCCAGCGGTTCTGGGACGTCGGCCGCGTCGACGGCTCGTTCGACGCCCGCCGCCGCGACCAGCAGCGGCGCTGGATGTGGTCGATGGTCTCCGACCGCCTCCTCGACGCGGTCCGCGAGCACCCGGCCGTCCGGGCCGTGCTCGCCGACGTCGAGGACGACGTCCGCGCGGGCCGCCTGCCGGCGACCGTCGCCGCAGAGCGCCTGCTCGCGGCGTTCGCCGCGCGCTGACCCCTCGCGCGCCAGGCCTGCCGGCGCCGCTCAGTCCCGTCGTTGTTGAGGTTCAGGGCGATTCACGGCTCCGCAAACGCTCTGAACCTCAACATCGACGGGGAGAGGAGGGTCAGCCGGCGACGGGGACCTCGTGGTAGCCGCGCAGCACGAACGTGTCGCGTCGGGTCGGCTCGCCGGCCGGCCGCAGGTCCGGGAACCGTTCGAGCAGCCGCGGGACGGTGACGCCGAGCTCGAGCCGCGCCAGGGGAGCGCCCAGGCAGAAGTGGATTCCGGCGCCGAACGCGATGTGGCCGTTGGGCGAGCGGTCGACGGCGA
The DNA here is from genome assembly GCA_017849335.1 of Actinomycetales bacterium. Taxonomy (GTDB): domain Bacteria; phylum Actinomycetota; class Actinomycetes; order S36-B12; family S36-B12; genus UBA10649. The sequence goes on from JAFIHP010000164.1 coordinate 1,612, forward strand.
ACGCGTCGACATCGTCGAACGCGGCGGGGTCTCGGTTCGCCGCACCGAGCAGAGCGGCGATCTTCTCGCCCGCGCGCAGCGTGACGCCCGCGACCTCGGTGTCCTCCTTGGCCGTGCGCTCGAACAGCTGCAGCGGCGAGTCGAAGCGCAGCATCTCCTCGATCGCGGTCGCGGACAGGCCCTGCGGGTCGGCCGCCAGGCGACCGAGCTGGTCCGGGTGCTCGAAGAGCGAGACGACGCCGTTGCCGAACCCGTTCACGCTCGCCTCGTGGCCGGCGTTCAGGAGCAGGACACCGGTGGCGACCAGCTCGCGCTCCGACAGTCGCTCGCCCTCGGCCTCGACCTCGGCCAGGTGCGTGAGCAGGTCGTCGCCGGGGGTGGTCCGCCGCTCGTCGGCCACCTCGCTCATGAAGTCGGCGAACTCGTCCGCCGCCGCGCGCGCCAGCGCCTCGTCCTCCGCCGTTCGACGGTAGTCGTACATCCGGACGATCCGCTGCGACCACGTCCGAAGGTCGTCTCGGCGGTCCGCCGGTACGCCGAGCAGCTCGGCGATCACGGCCACCGGCAGGGGTTCGGCGTAGTCACCGATCAGGTCGAACGACCCCGTCGCCGCCTGGTTCGCGGCCGCGGCGTCGAGAAGGTCGTCCGCGATCTGGGCGACGGCCGGTCGCAGCCGCTCGATGCGGCCGCGGGCGAACGCTCCCGCCACGATCGCTCGCAGCCGGGTGTGCTTGGGCGGCTCGGACTCCAGGATCGAGTCCGAGTGCAGCCAGTTGAACGTGCGCCAGAGGTCGTCGGGCTCCCGGTCGGTCCAGATCCGGCCGAGCGACTTCGAGCGCAGGACCGCGTTCGCCGCGTCGTACGAGCAGGCCAGGTGTAGGCCGAGGCCGGAGTGGAAGACGACCGGGCCGTCGGCCCGCCACTCGGACAGCACCGGGTACGGGTCCCGGACCAGGTCCGGGTCTTCGAGGTCGACGTCGACTGTGCGCACCGCCGCACAGTACCGACCGTCGGGGACGGCCTACGCCGACGCGGGCCGATGGCGTCGGCGCTGCGGGGCTCGGCCCTGGCGGGCCTCACTCCTCACGCCGACGCGGCATCCAGCGCCGCGACCTCGTCCGCCGTCAGCTCCAGACCCCCCACCGCGAGCAGGTCGTCCAGCTGGTCGACCGTGCGGGCGCTCGCCAGTGGAGCGACGACGCCGGGCTTGGCCAGCAACCAGGCCAGGGCGACCGCTGCCTGCCGGACGCCGTGCGCCGCCGCGACCTCGGAGAGCGCCGTCAGGACGGTGTCGCCGCGCGGGCCGAGGTACTGCTCCACGCCCTTGGCCCGCGGGCTGTCGACGGTGATGCCGGGCTGGTACTTGCCGGTGAGGAAGCCGCGCGCCAGCGAGTAGTAGGGGAAGAGCCCGAGGCCGAAGTCGGCGACGACCTGCGCCAGGCCGTCCTCGTAGGCCGAGCGGTCGACGAGGTTGTTGAGATCCTGGGTGGCGACGTACGACGGAAGACCCTCCGCCGCGGCGACCTCCAACGACTCCCGCAGCCGCTGCGGGGTGAAGTTCGAGGCGGCGATGTGGCGGACCTTGCCCGCGGCGATCAGCTCGCCGAACGCACCGAGCGTCTCGGCGATCGGCACGTCGGGATCGTCCTCGTGGGCGTAGTACAGGTCGATGTAGTCGGTGCCCAGCCGGGAGAGGGACGCGTCGCACGCGGTGCGGATGTTGTCGGGTGACAGCCCTGCCGCCGTCGGCAGCTTGGCGACCTTCGTCGCGACGATGACCTCGTCACGGCAGCCGCGGGCGGCGAACCACTCGCCCATGATCTGCTCGGAGTCCCCGCCGGAGTTGCCCGGGATCCAGTGCGAGTACGCGTCAGCCGTGTCGATGTGGTTGCCTCCGGCATCCCGGTAGGCGTCGAGGACGGCGAACGACTGGTCGCGGTCGGCGGTCCAGCCGAACACGTTGCCGCCCAGAGCGAGCGGAGTGACGAGGACGTCGGTGGCGCCCAGCGGACGGGTCGGCGTGAGTGCGTTCGGCATAGGCGCATTGTGCACGCCCGTCGTCGTGTGGGCGTCAGGCCTCGGTGCGGTACACGAGATCGGTGACCGACCGTCCCGCCGCGAGGGCGCGCCGCTCGTACCGGGTGACGGGTCGGTCGACCGGCCGGGGGACAGGACCCCCGCTCCAGCCGGGCGCGCTGTCCAGGCATGCGCGCATCGACTCCGCGTAGTCGGCCCAGTCCGTTGCCAGGTGCCACCACCCGCCGGGGGCGAGCCGGTCACGGACCAGGTCGGCGACCGCGGGTCGGACGAGTCGTCGCTTGTGGTGACGGGCCTTCGGCCAGGGGTCGGGGAAGAACGTACGGACGCCGGCGAGGGACGACGGGTCGACCGACCGCTCGAGCAGGACGAGTGCGTCGCCCTCGACCACGCGCACGTTGCGCAGCCCGCTCGCCTCGATCCGGGCGAGCAGTTCGCCGACGCCCGGCGTGTGGACGTCGATCGCGAGCACACCGCGCTCCGGCTCGCGCTCGGCCAGCGCCGCGGTCGCAAGACCGTCGCCGAACCCGATCTCCAGCACCACCGGGACGCCGTGCCCGAACTCGGCCGAGAGGTCCAGCCGCCCGGCCGGCATCGGGAGGAGCGCCCACGAGCCGCGGGCGAGGGCCTGCGAGGCGCGGGCTGTGGGCCGGCTGCGCCGCGGCTTGTAGGTGCGGACTCCGCGCGGCAGCACCGCCGGGGAGGCGTGGTCGTCCGGGTCGGGGCCGGTGGTCGCGGTCATGCGCGCACGGCCAGTCGCAGCGGGGCGAGCACGCGCCGTCGGCGCTCCGGGGCGATGACCCAGGCCGAGCCTCGACCCAGCGCACGGAACTCCCACCGGCCGTCGTCCGCGGGCCCGGACCCGACCAGCGCGGTGTCGGCGTCGAGCCCGACGACCGTCACGTCCTCGTCCGCTTCGGCGAGTGGAGCGAGCACCGCGTGCGGGATCGACGAGCCCAGGCCGTCGACGTCGGGCAGGAGCGCCAGCCCGGGGACGAGGCCGAGGCCGAGCAACCGGTCCTGTGGACGGACGTCCGGTACGACGCCGCCGAGAGCCATCGCTGCCACGCCGGACGCGCAGACCGAGGCGCCGTCGCGCAGCGCCGCGAGGACGGCCGACCACAGGGCGGTGCCGCGGATCGTGCGGATGAGGTTCTCGCTCGACTGCGCGTGGATCGTGATCAGTCCGGCGCCGGCCAGGATGCCCGCAACCTCGGCACTGTCCGCCTCGGCGCGCGTCCGGACAGGGACGACGACGTGCTCCTCTGACAGCTGCTGCGCGCGGCGCTCCCCGTCGGCTCGCCACTCGGCGATGACCCGGTTGCCCTCGAGGCCGACCGCGTTGATGATCTGCACCCGTCGCGGCGCTCGCCCGTCCACGAGCCAGGCGTGGACGGGGTCCATGGCTGCTGTGGCGGGCGAGCCGCCGACCAGCGCGAGGCGACCGGGCGTGCTCACCGACGCAGGCTAGCGGCGGCGGACCCAGTGCCGGCGGGGAGGCAGCGGCGGACCGGCCGCCAGGCCGATCACGACGGCGGCCAGGTGCAGGCCCGCGCCGAAGAGGATGACGGCGGAGACGCTGTCGCGCAGCAGCCAGCCGCACGTCGCCGTCGCTGCGGCGAACGCGGACGTGCGAAGGCTCGCCGCCGTCGTGAAGACCTGGCTCTGCACGTGCTCGGGGGACTCCCGGATGCGGACCTGGAAGATGGCCGTCAGCAGGGGCGGCTCGCTGATGCCCAGCGCGAAGGCCGCGACGAGCAGGAGCGGCACGGTCGGTGCCAGGCCGATCGCGAGGACGCACACCCCGCCCACGGCGGTCATGCCGATGACCATCCGGTCAGGCCGGGCGACCGGCCAGCGGGTCAGCGCCGCCGACGAGAGGACCCCGCCGGCGGCGACCGTGCCGAGGATCACCCCGGTGAACTGCAGCGATCCGGCCCGGTCCTGCGCGAGGACCGGCGCCGCGACGAACACGGCGGCGGTGCCGGCGAAGCCCACGGTCGTGATCACCGTCGACCGGCGCAGCGCCGGCTGCCGCGTCAGTGCACGCACGCCGTCGCGCAGCGCGGCGGTCAGGGGGAGCGAGGCCGCACCGGTGTCCCGCGGGTGCAGGGGCATGCGGGTCAGCGCGAGGAGTGCGAGCAGGGCGAGGACGGCCGGCATCCACAGCGGCGCGCGGGCGTAGACCGCGACCAGGGCGGCGGCGGCTGGTGGTGCGGCGACCGACGCGATGCTGTAGGTCGCGGCGTCGTACCCGTACGCATGGCCGAGCCGGTCGGCGGGCACCAGCCGGGACAGCTGGGCGCTCCAGGCACCCGTGATCGCGGGGTAGGCCAGGCCCGCTGCGGCAGCGAGGACGAGCACGACGACCAGCGGTCCGCGGCCGATCACGATGGAGACCGATGCCAGCGCGACGGCCATCAGGACGAGGAAGGCCGCGAACGCGCGCCGGGGATGACGGCTCCGGTCGAGCTGGGCACCGACGACCGGCCCGGCGAGCGCCGCGGAGGCGCTCATGCATGCCGCGACGTACGACCCTGTCGTGGCGCTGCCGAGGACGGCGACGGCGACGACGAGGAGGGCCGGGCCGGCGGACTCGGTGGCCGACCGCGCGAGCGTCGCGGTGACCAGGTAGTTCGGGAGCCGCGATGCCACGGGCCAAGGATGGCGTGTGGCGGACCGAGCGCCGAACCGGCCCTATACCCCTCCCGGTATGCGGGGCTACGCTAGGGGCATGGATATCGAGCCGACGGTGAGCCGTGACGTGCTGCTGCGACTGAAGCGGGCCCGGGGCCAACTGGACGGCGTGATCAACATGATCGAGGACCAGCGCAGCTGCGCCGAGGTCGTCACGCAGCTGGCAGCGGTGTCGAAGGCCCTCGACCGGGCGGGGTTCAAGATCGTGGCGTCCGGCCTGCAGCAGTGCATCGAGCACGGTGACGACGCGCCGATGACCACCGATGAGCTCGAGAAGCTGTTCTTGTCCCTCGCGTAGGTTGGTCGTGCCAGATCGACGAAGGGAATCCCGATGACCACCTCGACGTTCACCGTGGCAGGCATGACGTGCGGGCACTGCGTGGCCGCTGTCACCACCGAGCTCTCGGCGATCCCGGGTGTCGGTGAGGTGACCGTCGCGCTCGTGCCGGGCGAGGAGTCGACGGTCACGGTCGTCAGCGATGCGCCGCTGGACCTCGACGCCGTACGGGCAGCGGTCGACGAGGCGGGCTACGACCTGGTGGGGTGAACGGCATGGCCGCCGAGGTGGACCTGCGCATCGAGGGCATGACCTGCGCGTCGTGTGCGGCACGTATCGAGCGCAAGCTCAACAAGGTCCCCGGCGTCCGGGCGAGCGTGAACTACGCGACCGAGAAGGCGCATGTCGAGCTGCCCGCCGATGTCACGATCGACGACGCGATCGCGGTGGTCGAAGCGACCGGATACAAGGCGTTCCCGCCGGCGCCCGTCGTGCCCGAGGACCAGGGACAGGTGCGCCCGGCCGGTCCGGACGACGCGCTGCGGCAGCGACTCGTCATCAGCACCGTCCTGACCGTGCCCGTCGTGCTCCTGGCCATGGTGCCGGCCCTGCAGTTCGACTACTGGCAGTGGGCGAGCCTCACGCTGGCGGCGCCCGTCGCAGTCTGGGGCGCGTTGCCGTTCCACCGCGCCGCCTGGGCGAACGCCCGGCACGGGGCCGCGACGATGGACACGCTCGTGAGCCTGGGGATCGTCGCCGCGTTCGCCTGGTCGCTGTACGCGCTGTTCCTCGGTGGTGCCGGCGAGCCGGGCATGACGATGACGTTCGCGCTCAACCCGCGGCATGCGGGGACCACGCCCGAGCCTTACCTGGAAGTCGCCGCGGCGGTCACCTGCTTCCTCCTGCTGGGGCGGTACCTCGAGGCCCGGGCGAAGTCCCGGTCCGGTGAGGCGCTGCGGCAGCTCGCCGAGCTGGGCGCGAAGGACGCGAGCGTGCTGCGCGACGGCGTGGAGCGGCGGGTCCTGGTCGCCGACCTCGTCGTCGGCGACCGGTTCGTCGTCCGGCCCGGCGAGAAGATCGCGACGGACGGCATCGTCGTCGAGGGTGCCTCGGCGGTCGACGCGAGCCTGGTCACCGGGGAGCCCGTCCCCGTCGAGGTCGGGGTCGGCGACGCCGTCGTCGGCGCGACGGTCAATGTGGGGGGCCGACTCGTCGTCGAGGCGACCGGAGTCGGTGCGGACACCCAGCTGGCACGCATCGCGCGGCTGGTCGAGCAGGCCCAGTCGGGCAAGGCACCCGTCCAGCGGCTCGCCGACCGGGTCTCCGCGGTGTTCGTCCCGGTCGTCCTCGGCCTGGCGCTGCTGACCCTCGTCGGCTGGCTGGTGGCCGGGGGCAGCGTCCAGGAGGCGTTCACGGCGGCCGTGGCGGTCCTCATCATCGCGTGCCCGTGCGCGCTCGGCCTGGCGACGCCGACGGCGCTGCTGGTCGGGACGGGTCGCGGCGCGCAGCTGGGCATCTTGATCAAGGGCCCGGAGGTGCTCGAGTCCACGCGACGCGTCGACACGATCGTCCTGGACAAGACCGGCACCGTGACCACCGGGCGCATGAGCCTGGTCGACGTCGTCCCGGCGGACGGCGCGGACCGTGACGAGCTGCTGCGGCTGGCCGGGGCGGTCGAGGACGCCTCGGAGCACCCGGTCGGTCGAGCCATCGCGGTCGGTGCCCGGGCGCGCGGCGGGGACCTGCCGCCCGTCGAGGGCTTCGCTTCCGTTCGAGGTCGCGGCGTCAGCGGGGTGGTCGACGGCCGGGCCGTGGCCGCCGGCCGCTCGTCGTGGCTGGCCGCCGAGTGGTCGGTCCCGCTGGATGCGGCGCTGACGGCTGCCCGCGAGCAGCACGAGGCCGCCGGCCGGACGGTCGTGTCGGTCGCCCTCGACGGGCGAGCCGCCGGGATCGTCGTCGTGTCGGACACCGTCAAGCCGGACGCGGCCGCCGCCGTCGCGGCGTTGCGTGCCCTCGGGCTGGAGCCCACGCTGCTGACCGGCGACAACCCGCGAGCGGCCCGGACGGTCGCGGCGGAGGTCGGGATCGACGAGGTCATCGCGGAGGTGCTGCCCGAGGAGAAGGTGTCCGCGGTCCGTGACCTGCAGCGCCGCGGCCGGGTCGTCGCCATGGTGGGAGACGGCGTCAACGACGCCGCCGCCCTGGCCCAGGCCGACCTCGGCCTCGCGATGGGCACCGGCACCGATGTCGCGATCGAGGCGGCGGACATCACCGTGGTCCGCGGCGACCTGCTCGCGGTCGCCGACGCGGTGCGCCTGTCCCGTCGGACGCTTCGGATCATCAAGGGCAACCTCTTCTGGGCGTTCGCCTACAACGTGGCCGCGATCCCGCTGGCGATGGCGGGCCTGCTCAGCCCGCTCGTCGCGGGTGCCGCGATGGCGTTCTCGTCGGTGTTCGTCGTGAGCAACAGCCTGCGGCTGCGCCGCTTCCGTCCGCTCGGTGCGGGCAGGTGACCCAGCCTGCGTTCGACCCGCAGGCGGTCGACCTCGCGGCGCTGCGCGGGCGGCTCAGCGCGAAGTACCAGCTGTACCCGCCTGACGTCCTCCCGGCGTGGGTCGCCGAGATGGACTTCCCGCTGGCGGCGCCGATCGCCGCCGCGCTCCACGCGGCGATCGACCGGTCGGACACCGGCTACCCGTCCGGTGCCGGGGTTGCGGACGCGCTCGCCGCGTTCGCGGGCAGGGCGTGGGGGTGGGAGATCGTGCCGACCCGCGTCCTCGTCCTCGCGGACGTCCTGACCGGCGTCGCGCAGTCACTGCGGTCCCTCACCGAGCCCGGCGATGCGGTCGTTCTCACCCCGCCGGTCTACCCGCCGTTCTTCGCGACCGTCGAGAAGGCCAGCGGCCGACGCGTGGTCGACGTGCCGATGACCGGCGATGCGCAGGAGGGCTATGCCCTCGACCTCGACGGGCTGGCCGCGGCCTTCGCGCGTCCCGACGTCACCGCGTTCGTCCTGTGCTCCCCGCACAACCCGACCGGGACGGTCCCGACTCCCACGGAGCTCGCGACGATCGCCGAGCTCGCCGCGGAGCACGGCGTAGCGGTCGTGGCCGACGAGATCCACGCGCCGCTGGCGCTCCCCGGTGCGACGCACACGCCGTACCTGTCCGTCGCGAGCGACGACGTGCCGGCCGTGAGCCTGGTGTCGGCGTCGAAGGCGTGGAACCTGCCCGGGCTGAAGTGCGCGCAGGTCGTCGCGACCGCTCCGGCCCTGCGTCGCCTGCGGGAACGCGTCCCGCAGGAGGTGCTCCACGGCGCTGGCCACCTGGGGGCGATCGCGGCCGTGGCGGCCTACCGGGACGGCGGCGACTGGCTTCGTGCCGTCGTGGCGGCCGTCGACGTGAACCGGCGGCTCCTCGCCGACCTGCTCGCCGAGCACATCCCGGGCACGGGCTACCGGCCCCCCGAGGCCACGTACCTCGCGTGGCTGGACCTGCGCGCGGTAGCCGACGGGGACGACCCCGCGCGCGTGATGCTGGAGCGCGGCCGGGTGGCCGTCAGCGGTGGCCTGCCGTTCGGAGCCGGCGGAGCCGGGCACGTCCGCCTGAACCTCGCCACCTCGTCCGCGGTCCTCGTCGAGGCCGTCACCCGGATGGCGCGGGGGCTCGACCCGCGCTGACAGCGCGGGTCCGCAGGGTCCGTGGTCCAATAGCGGCGTGCGAAGCAGAGTGCGGTCGATCGTCGTCGCCATCGCGGTGGCCGTGGGCGTGTCGGGTCTGCTCGCGGCGCCTGCCGAGGCCGCCCGCGACCGGTTCGCGTACGGGGACTCGGTCATGCTCGGGGCCAAGTCGCAGCTCCAGGCCGACGGCTTCCGGGTCGACGCGCACGAGAGTCGCCAGGCCTACTCCGCGCCGGCGGCGATGCGCAAGAAGGCGGCTCGTCTTCCGCGCAACGTCGTCGTCCACATGGGCACGAACGGCACCTTCCCCCGCTCGACCTGCGACGCGCTCGTTCGTGCGCTGACGCCCGAGCACCGGCTGTTCCTGGTGACCGTGCACGTCCGGCGGTCGTGGGCTGCCGGCAACAACCGGATGATCCGCCAGTGCGTGAAGGACCACGCAGCCCAGGGCGTCCGCCTGATCGACTGGGACGCGGCCGCGTCGAAGAGCTCGGGTTGGCTGTACTCCGACGGGATCCACCTGAAGTCCGCGGGTGCGCGCGGATACGCCCGGCTGCTCGACTCCGCCGTCGACGCCGCGGTGCGCGACGACCGCCTCGCGGCGATGGCGAAGGCCACCGGGCACGGGCAGGCGGCCGTCGACCGCTGACCTGTGGACTTGATCACAGGACAGCGTTTGCATGACGTTCGCCGTGATCCGTACGGTTGATACCGGTGCATCCTGTGACGCATCCCCGTCGCGACAGAGCCCGCCGCGACGATCGCCCGACCGCATCGGAGCCCTCATGACCATCCCGGGACTGGACACCGCACCCACCAAGAACAAGCAGCTGCTGGAGTGGGTCGAGGAGGTCGCCGCGCTGACCAAGCCCGATCGGGTCGTGTGGTGCGACGGGTCGGACGAGGAGTGGGACCGGCTGACCACGCAGATGGTCGAGGCGGGCACCTTCATCCGGCTGAACCCCGAACTGCGTCCGAACAGCTTCCTGGCGCGGTCGAGCCCGAGCGACGTGGCGCGGGTCGAGGACCGCACGTTCATCTGCTCGCAGCGTGAGATCGACGCCGGCCCGACGAACAACTGGGCCGACCCGGCACAGATGCGGGGCACGCTGCGCGGGCTCTTCGACGGCAGCATGCGCGGCCGCACGATGTACGTCGTCCCGTTCTCGATGGGCCCGCTCGGCTCGCGCATCGCGCAGCTCGGCGTCGAGATCACCGACTCCGCCTATGTCGTCGTCAACATGCGGATCATGACCCGCATGGGTCAGGCCGCCCTCGACCAGATCGGCGAGTTCGGCGAGTTCGTGCCCGCGGTCCACTCCGTCGGATACCCGCTGGTGGACGCGGACGGTAACGCGCGTCCGGACATCAGCTGGCCGTGCAACGACGAGAAGTACATCGTGCACTTCCCGGAGACGCGCGAGATCTGGTCGTTCGGCTCCGGATACGGCGGCAACGCCCTGCTGGGCAAGAAGTGCTTCGCCCTGCGCATCGCGTCGGCCATGGCCCGCGACGAGGGCTGGATGGCCGAGCACATGCTCATCCTCAAGCTGACCTCCCCGGAGGGCGACGAGCGCTACGTCACCGCCGCGTTCCCGTCCGCGTGCGGCAAGACGAACCTCGCGATGCTCGAGCCGACGATCCCCGGCTGGAAGGTCGAGACGGTCGGCGATGACATCGCCTGGATGCGCTTCGGCGAGGACGGCCGGCTCTACGCGATCAACCCGGAGGCCGGCTTCTTCGGCGTCGCGCCGGGCACCGGCATGAAGACCAACGCGAACGCGATCCGCTCGCTGTACGCGAACTGCATCTACACCAACGTCGCCCTGACCGACGACGGCGACATCTGGTGGGAGGGCATGACCGACGAGGCGCCGGCCCACCTGATCGACTGGAAGGGCAACGACTGGACCCCGGATTCGGCGGAGCCGTCCAGCCACCCGAACGCGCGCTTCACCGCGCCGGCCGGGCAGTGCCCCGCGATCGCCCCGAACTGGGAGGACCCGGCCGGCGTCCCGATCTCCGCCATCTTGTTCGGCGGTCGTCGTGCGACGAACGTCCCGTTGGTCACCGAGTCGCTCGACTGGGCCCACGGGGTGTTCATGGGCGCGACGGTGTCGAGCGAGATGACGGCGGCGGCCGTCGGCGGCGTGGGCCAGCTTCGGCGCGACCCGTTCGCGATGCTGCCCTTCTGCGGC
>JAFIHP010000020.1 GCA_017849335.1 Actinomycetales bacterium
GCCCGCGCGCGCCACTCGGTCACGACGCGGACGGCGTCGCGGCCGAGCGTCGCCGACAGAGCACGAAGCCCCGACGCGATGTCGGGGTCCGGATGGTGGCAGACCAGATACGCGATCGAGTCCACGGTCGTCACCTGGGCGACCTTGTCCAGGGTCGTGCCGATCGTGAGGGCCGACCCCGGCTCGACGAGGACGCCCTGGTCACCGTTGTCGATGAGGTACGCGTGGCACTGGAACAGGTCGTCCGGCAGTCGCGTCCCGACCCACCAGACCCCGTCCGCGATCGGCAGCGGCCCGTCGACGGGCACTCGGTCCTCCTCGTGGGTCGCCGGCTCCGAGGGCGGAGGTCCGTTCGAGGCTACCGACGGAATCGGCCGGAGGCGCGCCGAGCTAGGGCACCACGTAGCCGGCGGCGCGGAAGAGCTCGTACCACTGCGCCCGCGTCAGCGGGATGTCCGACCCGGCGGCCGAGTCGGCGACCCGCTGCGGCGTGGTCGTGCCCAGGACGACCTGCATCCGGGCCGGGTGCCGGGTGATCCACGCGATCGCGATCGCGGTGGGCGTCACGGCGTACTCGGCGGCGAGGCGGTCGATCACCGCATTGAGCTCGGCGTAGTCCGGCGAGCCGAGGAAGGAACCGGTGAAGAAGCCCGCCTGCACCGGAGACCAGGCCTGCAGCGTGATGTCGTGCAGTCGGCAGTAGTCGACGATCCCGTTGTCCCGCGAGACGGACTGGTCCAACGACTCCATGTTCGCCGCGATCCCATGCGCCACGAGTGACGCGTGCGTGATCGACAGCTGGACCTGGTTGGCGACCAACGGCTGGCGGACATGCCGCCGCAGCAGCTCGATCTGCCCGGGCGTGTGGTTCGACACGCCGAACGCCCGTACCTTCCCCGCGGCGTGAAGCGTGTCGAACGCCTCGGCGACCTCCTCGGGCTCGACCAGGGCGTCCGGACGGTGCAGCAGCAGGATGTCGAGGTAGTCGGTGCCCAACGCAGCCAGCGACCCGTCGACGGCCTCGAGGATGTGCGCCGCCGAGTAGTCGAAGTACGGCCCCGACGGGACGATGCCGGCCTTCGACTGGAGGACGACACTCTCGCGCTGAGACGGGCTGAGCTGCATCGCCTCCGCGAACCGCCGCTCGCAACCGTGCACCGTCGAGCCGTACACGTCCGCGTGGTCGAAGAAGTCGATGCCGTGGTCCAGCGCCGTGCCGACGAGCGTGCGCACCTCCTGGTCGGTCAGCTCCTGGATGCGCATCAGGCCGAGCACGACGTTGGGGACGGTGATGCCGGTGGTGGACAGGGGGACGCGGAGCATTCGCTCTCCTTGGTTCTCGGGGTGGTCAGGACTACTGGCGGGAGGACAGCCTGCGGACCTCGTCGTCGGACAGATCGAGATCGGCGGCGGCGACGGAGTCGAGGATCGACGCTGGCCGCGAGGCGCCGGGGATCGGGATCACCTGCGGGGCCAGCGCCAGTTCCCACGCCAGGGTCACCTGGTACACGCTCACGCCCCGGTCCGCCGCGACGGCTGCGAACACGGCGTGGTCGTCTGCGAGCCGGGCCGAGCGGCCGATGCCGCCGAGCGGGCTCCACGGCAGGAACGCGATGCCCCGACTGGCGCAGTGCTCGAGCTCGGCCTGGCTGTCGCGGTGACGCGGCGAGAACTCGTTCTGCACCGACACGAGGCGGCCGCCGAGGATCTGGTCGGCGAGCTCGATCTGCTCGACGCTCGCGTTCGAGATCCCGGCGCGGACGATCACTCCCTCGTCCAGCAGGTCGCGCAGCGCGCCGACCGAGTCGGCGTAGGGCACCTGCGGATCGGGCCGGTGGAACTGGTAGAGGTCGATCGCCTCGACCCCGAGTCGTGTCGCCGACGCCCGCGCCGCCTCCTTGAGGTAGTCGGGACGGCCGTTCTGCGTCCAGCGACCGTCCCCCGGCCGCAGGTGCCCGCCCTTCGTCGCGACCACGACGTCGCTGGTGTCGCCGCCGTACGACCGAAGCGCCCGCGCGATGAGCTCCTCGTTGTGGCCCACCTCTCCGGCATCGCGGTGGTAGGCGTCCGCGGTGTCGATGAGCGTGACTCCCGCGTCGAGGGCGGCGTGGATGGTGGCGATCGACCGGTCGGCGTCGGGCCGACCCTCGATCGACATGGGCATCCCGCCCAGCCCGATCGCCGAGACCGTCCGGTCGCCGAGCACGCGCTGCTTCATCTCACCCTCGCCTGGTGTCTGCCGGGTCTGTCGTTGGCCCGGTCTGTCGGTAGCCCGGTGTCTCGGGCCGCCGACGACCCTAGGTCGCGCTAATCTAGAAGTCCAACCACTTCTACTTCTAGGACTCAGAACCCGGAGCGCTGAATGGACCTGCGTCAGATGGAGTACGTGGTCGCGCTGGCGGAAGAACGGCACTTCACCCGGGCAGCCGGCCTGTCCGGGGTGTCGCAGTCCGGGCTCTCCGCCGCGATCCGCAGCCTGGAGGAGGAGCTCGGCACGCCGCTGTTCGACCGCACGACCCGGCGCGTCGAGCCGACCGACGCCGGCCGGGCGCTCCTTCCCCATGCGCGCGCAATGCTGATGCAGGCCACCGCCGCCCGGGACGCCGTCGTCGCCGCGTCGCGCGAGCTGTCCGGAACGCTGCGCATCGGGGCCGAGCAGTGCCTGGGCGTGGTCGACGTCGGCGCCCTGCTCGAGCGGTTCGACCGGCGGTTCCCGCACGTGCAGATCAGCTTCACCCAGGCCGGTTCGCACGACCTGGTCGCGCAGGTGCGCGAGGACGTCCTCGACGCGGCGTTCGTCGCGACCGCGGACCACCTGGGTGGGCTGGTCCAGACCGAGCTCGGGCGTGAACCGCTCGTCGTGCTCATGCGCCCGGACCACCGCCTCGCCGGGGCGTCGGTCCTCGGTCCGCACGACCTGGTCGACGAGGCCTTCATCGACTTCGACCCGGCGTGGGCCTTGCGTCCGCTCAACGACTCGGCGTTCGCGGCCGCCAGTCTTCACCGGAACGTGCGGTTGAGCGTGAACGACGTCCACACGCTCCTCGACCTCGTCTCACGCGGCCTCGGGATCGCGATCGTCCCGGCGCACGTCGCCGCCAAGCGGCAGGCGGCTGGGCTCGTCCGCGTCAGGCTGACCGCCCTGGGGTCCCCCGAATGGGTCGTCTGCGCGGTCACGTCCTCGTGGGACCGGCCGACGTCGCCGGCCCCGTACCTGCTGGAGATCCTCGCGGAGACCCCGCGCAGCACCGGACCGGACTCTCCGTGGGTGATCCCACTCCCCGCGCCGCAGGGGGAGGTCTAGGGCGGTCCGCCGGACTCGGGCCGGCCGACGAGCAGGGGTCGGGTCGATCCGGCGAGGAGCACGCCGACGACGAGGCCCACGCTGACGGTGAGGGCGTGCCGGACCCCGGACGAGTTGCCGAGCACGCCGATGAGAGGCGGCCCGGCGAGGAACGCGACGTAGCCGATCGTCGCGACCGCGCTGACGCGACCCGCGGCACGCGCCGGGTCGTCGGCCGCGGCACTCATGCCGACCGGGAAGCCCAGGGCGGTTCCCAGGCCCCACATCACCATCCCGGCGAACGCCACCAGCAGCGACGGGCCGACGACGACCAGTGCCAGTCCGACGGCGGCCACGGCCGCTGACACCCGGAGCACCCGTACGCGGCCGAAGCGGTCGATGAGCCCCGTGCCGAACCATCGGCCGAGCGTCATCGCCGCCAGGAACGTCCCGAAGGCGACCGTCCCGACTGTCGCACTGGCCCCGTAGCCGTCGATCGCCGCGATGCCCAGCCAGTCGTTCGCCGTCCCCTCCGCGAACGCCATGGTGAGGACGAACACGCCGATCAGCAGGGTGCGCGGCTCCGTCCAGGCGCGCAGCGGACTGACGGCCCGCGACCCCGCCGGTTCCGTGTCCGGTTCGTCGGACCCGGCCGGCAGGAACCACCGCGTCGCCAGCGGGACGGCGACGGCGAGCACAGCAGCGACGACGACGAGGTGCACCGTCACGGACACGCCGAGGGCGACCATGCCCACGCCGACGAGTGCTCCCGTGACCGTGCCGATGCTGAAGCCCGCGTGGAATCGGGACATGATCGACCGCTCCAGCCGCTGCTCAACGGCGGCGCCCTCGACGTTCATCGCCACGTCCCACACGCCCGCCCCGAAGCCGAGGAGGAACAGCCCCACCACCACGACAGCGGGGCCGACGCGAACACCGACCGCTGCGACAACCATCCCGGCGGCAACGACGACCGCCATCATCACGATCGTCCGGGCCGACCCGAGCCGGTGCACGACGAGGCCGGCCGACGGGAGCGAGACGAGGGAGCCGACGCCGATGGCCAGGATGACCAGTCCCAGCGCCGCCGGCGTCATGCCCAGCTCGTCGCGCACCTGCGGGATACGCGATGTCCCGCACGCCCCGCACACCCCGGCAGCGATGAACACCAGGTACCCCGCGTTCGTCGTCCTCCGCATGTCCTGCACCGGAGGCACCCTAGGCGACGTGGGGCCGCGGTCTCTGGTCCAGAGCCTGGCACCATTCGCGTCATGTCCTCGGCAACCACGCGATCACATACCGCCCGATGAACCGCCGATCGGCGCTGATCGCGCTGGCTCTCGCGCAGTTCATCATGGTCCTGGACCAGTCGGTCATGAACGTGTCGATCAGCCAGCTGGTGGTCGACTTCGACACGACCGTCACGACCATCCAGGCCGTGATCACCTTGTACTGCCTGGTGATGGCGATGCTCATGCTTACCGGGGCGAAGGTCGGAGACATCATCGGCCGGCGACGGGCGTTCGTGGTCGGATTGGTCGTCTACGCCTGCGGCTCGGCGCTCACCGCGGTGTCCCAGTCCGTGGCGGTCCTCGCCCTGGGCTGGTCCGTCCTGGAGGGCGTGGGCGCGGCGCTCGTGCTCCCCGCCCTCGCGGCCCTCATCGCCGGCAACTTCGACGGCACGGACCGCAAGCGCGCGTACGCGGTCATCGGCGGCGTTGCGGGAGCAGGCATCGCGATCGGTCCGATCCTCGGTGGCTGGGCGACGACCGAGCTGACGTGGCGGGTCGTCTTCGTCGGCGAGGTCGTCCTGTGCGCCGCCATCCTGCTCCTCACCCCGAAGGTCGCCGATGCCCCGCGGGACGGGGCGACACCACGCCTCGACGTGGTGGGAGCTGCGCTGTCGGCCGTCGGCCTCGGGCTCGTCGTGCTGGGCACGCTGCAGGCCAGCACGTGGGGCTGGCTGCGTCCCAATCAGTCACCGGTCGAGCCGCTCGGCATGTCCCTCGCCCCCGTGGTGATCGGAGCGGGCGCGGTGCTGCTCTGGGCGTTCGTCCAGTGGCAGCGACGGCGGGAGCGTGCCGACCGAGACCCGCTGGTCCATCTCGATCTGGTCCGCGTCCCAACGCTGCGCGCCGGCCTCATCGGCCTGTTCACGCAGAACCTGGTGCTGATGGGCGTGTTCTTCGTCGTCCCGCTGTACCTACAGCTCGTCCTGGGGCTGGACGCCCTCGACACCGGCATCAAGATGCTCCCGATCTCGGTCGCGATGCTCGTGGCCTCCGCCGCCGGAAGCCGGCTCTCCCGGTCGATGAGCGTCCGCGCGATCGTCCGGACGGGACTGGCGACGGCCGTGGTGGCGATCCTGGTGCTTCTTCTCACCGTCCGACCCGACCTCGCCGACGGGATGTTCGCGGTGGCGATGGCACTGCTCGGCGTCGGGATGGGCCTGATGGTCTCCCAGTTGGGCAACGTCGTCCAGTCGTCGGTAGACGCCTCCGGTCGCAGCGAGGCCGGCGGCCTGCAGTACACCGGGCAGCAGCTCGGCTCGTCCCTCGGCGTCGCCCTGATCGGCGCGATCGTACTGACCGGCCTGGCCGCCTTGTTCACCTCGACCGTGGCCGACGACGCTCGGGTCTCCGCCGAGGCGGGCCAGCAGGTCGGTGTCGCCGTCGAGTCGGGGCTGGACTTCCTGACCACGGACCAGGTCGCCGAGGCACTCGAGTCCGCTGGTGCCGACTCGGGGACGACGGCAGCGATCGTCGACGACTACGCGTCTGCCCAGCTGACGTCCCTGCGGCTGGGACTGTTCGTCGCCGGGGCGCTCGCCCTCGCAGCGATCCCGTTCACCCGGAACCTGCCGCACGCATCGTCGGACGACCTGGCTCGGGTCACCGCGGCTGCCTGACTCGACGGACCGTGCTCACGACGGGAGGGGACGAAGCCGCAGGCCCTGCATCCCGCCGTCCACCGCGAGGGACGTCCCGGTCGTCGAGCCGGCCGACGGGCTCGCCAGGTAGGCGATCGCCGCGGCGATCTCCTCCGCGGACACCAACCGGCCCTGCGGCTGGCGCGCCTCGAGCGCCGCGCGCTCCGCAGCGGGTGACGGCGCTGCGGCCAGCAGCCGCTCGATCCACGGCGTGTCGGCGGTACCCGGGTTCACGCAGTTGACGCGGATCCCCTCGCGGACGTGGTCCGCCGCCATCGCCAAGGTGAGGGACAGGACCGCACCCTTCGAGGCGCTGTAGAGCGCGCGGTTCGGTACTCCCGCCGTCGCGACGACGGAGCAGACATTGACGACGGCGGCGTGCGCCGAGCGTCGCAGGTGCGGGAGGGCGGCGCGAGACACCCGCACCATGCCGAGCAGGTTCACCTCCAGGACCCGGCGCCACTCGTCGTCGTCGTTGTCCTCGACGGTGCCCTGCGCCCCGATGCCGGCGTTGTTCACGACGATGTCGATGCCGCCCAGGTCGCCGGCGACCGCAGCGACGGCCGCACGCACCGAGGCGTCGTCGCTGACGTCGGCCACCACGAAGGACAGCGCGTCCTCGTCGGGCGGGGAGCTCAGGTCGAGCACCGCGACCCGGGCACCGCGGTCGCGGAGCAGGCGTGCGGTCGCCAGACCGATCCCCGACGACCCGCCCGTGACCACCGCGACCAGACCGTCGAGCTCACCCACGTCGCCCACGACTCCTCTCACCGCCGGGCTGTGCCCGACTCCGTCACCGTCCGGCCGCCGCGATCGCCGGCCCGGACGCCATCGTGGCACCGCCCGGCAGCGCGCGTATCCGCCCCGAGCGAACACGGTTGCCGCCGTCGTCCGTCGCGTACATAGTCGACCCATGAGCGACGCCGACGCCATCATCGCCGCACTTCGCACCGGACACGAGGCCCTGGCGACCCGAGCCGCCGCCCTGTCCGACGACGAACTCGCCGGCCCCTCCGGCGCCTCCGACTGGGACGTCGCGCAGGTGCTCAGCCACCTGGGCAGCGGCGCGGAGATCGGCCTGGTGACGCTTCGCGCCGCCCTGGGTGAGGGACCCGCGCTGGAGCGAGAGCACATGCTCGCGATCTGGGACCGCTGGAACGCGATGCCTCGACGCGAGCAGGCCGACAGCGTCGTGCACCCGAGCGAGGACCTCACCGCGCGCTACGAAGCCCTGACCGGCGGCGGGCGGGCCGACCTGCGCATCGGCCTCGGATTCCTGCCGGCGCCCGTGGACGTCGCGGCCGCCGCGGGCATGCGACTCAGCGAGCTCACGCTGCACGCGTGGGACGTCGCGGTCGCGTTCGACGCGCACGCCACGCTCCCGCTCGATGCGACGGCCGAACTGCTTCCCCGGTCCGGCTTGCTGTTCGGCTGGCTCGCCAAGCCCGAGCCGCTCGACGGGCGCACCGTCACGCTCGCCGTACGGACGGTCGCACCGACCGCCGAGCTCGTCGCCGTTCTCGGCGAACAGCCGTCGCTGAGCGACGACGCCGCCGAGCGCCCGGACGCGGTGCTCGACCTGCCGGCGGAGGCATGGCTACGGCTGACGTCGGGCCGACTCTCGGCCGAGCACACACCGCCGGGCGTCATCGCCACCGGAGCCGTCGACCTGGACACGCTCCGCCGGGTCTTCCCCGGCTACTGACCTCACCGGCGCCGCGCTCGCGTAGCCGCGCGCTATCCCCCGGACGGTGATGGCGCGGGCCAGGCCGTCGGATACTGGCCGGATGCGTCCCGTGCTGGTGAGCGTCGCGGTTGCTGCCACAACGATCGTCGTCGTAGCGACCGCCGGGCCGGCGCCGGCCGCGCCGACGTCACGTCCGCGGCAGGACGCGGCGTCCGCTCACGTGCTTCCGGGCACGAGCTGCCCGGTGTTCCCCGCCGACAACTACTGGCACGCGCGCGTCGACCGGCTCCCGGTGCACCCGATGTCGGCCCAGTGGCTGTCGACGATGCACGCGTCGACGACCCGCCTGCATCCGGACTTCGGACCGAGCTTCGGCGCCCAGGCCGTCCCGTACGGCATTCCGATCACGGTGGTCGACGACGCCCCGAAGGTCGCCGTCAGGTTCGACTACGCCGACGAGAGCGACCGGGTCCGATACCCCCTGGGGGCGCAGACGCAGATCGAGGGCGGGCCGGACGCCGACGGCGACCGGCACGCGATCGTGGTCGACTCTGCGACGTGCACGCTGTACGAGACGTGGAACACGCGGCAGACGCCCGACGGCTGGACTGCGGGCTCCGGCGCGACGTGGTCCTTGCGTTCCAACACGCTGCGGCCCCGAGGGTGGACATCGTCCGACGCGGCCGGGTTGCCCATCCTGCCCGGGCTACTGCGCTGGGACGAGGTCCGGGCCGGTCACGTGGATCACGCCGTCCGCTTCACCACCGACGTGACGCGCCGGGCCTTCGTCTGGCCCGCCCGCCATCAGGCGGGGTCGACGAACGACCCGTCGGCCCCGCCGATGGGCGCGCGCTTCCGCCTGCGCGCCGACTTCCCCATGACGGGCTACTCACCCCAGGCCCGGGTCGTGCTCCGCGCGATGCAGCACTACGGCCTGGTCCTCGCCGACAACGGCAGCGCGTGGTACTTCCAGGGAGCAGCCGACGACGCGTGGCCCGCTCGACTGATCGACGAGCTCAAGCGCGTTCCGGCCGCGGCGTTCGAGGCGGTCGACACCGAGCGGCTTCGCGTCCGCCCCGGCTCGGCGAAGGCGTCCGTCACCCGCACCGGTCGGTAGCATGCCGGTCCAGACGCTGGCAGCTCGACGGACAGGACCCTGGATGCGTCGGACCGACACGGGCGGCCCGCGGCGACGCCGCCGGCCCAGTGGGAGCTGACGTGCCTCGCCTGCTTCGCCGTGGATCGACCACATCCCGCCGCTCGTACGACGGACCGGTCGTCGTAGGGCGCTCGCGCTCACGCATCTGGGTCCCGGCGCTCGTCGTCGGCGCGTTCGCCGTGGTCGCGCTCGTGGTCCTGCCGTACGACTCCCCGCGCTGGTCCTTCGTGTACCTCTGCGCGACGCTCGTGGCCCTGGTCGTGCTGTTCGGCGCCGCGCTGGCGATGCCCCGTGGCACGCGCGTGGTCTGGTGGTGCCTGTTCGCGTTCCAGGTGCTCACCATGGCGAGCCAGGCGATCGGCGACCATGCGCGCAAAAGCGGCACCAGCGCGTTCCCCGGACCCGCGGACTGGCTCTCGCTCCTGGCGTACGTCCCGGTTCTCACGGCCCTCGGCGTGCTCATCCATCGGCTGAACCCCGGTCGCGACCGCGAGGCCTGGATCGACAGCTCGATCCTCTCGGTCGCGGCCGCATCGGTGTTCGGCCTGTTCCTCATCGTCCCGGTGCTCAGCGAACCGGGCATGAGCCGAGCGGCCGTCGCCGTCGCCGTGACGTATCCCGTCCTCGACCTCGCCGTGCTCGCAAGCCTGATCTGGCTCCTGGTCGGCGGCGGGCGGCCGAAGACGACGATGCTCCTGGTCGCCGTGTCGTTCGCGTTCACACTCACCGCGGACATCCTGCGCGACCTCAGCCTGGTCGATGCGTGGAGCGGCGCCCCGCAGTCCGTCCTGCCCGCCCTGCGCGTGGCCGCCGTCGTCACCATGGCCGCGGCGGCGACAGCGCCCGGTGCCGAGGACATCGCCGTCCCCCGGGAGACCGTCCGGCCGCACGCCACGACGACCCGCCTGGCCGTACTCGCCGTGGGCGTCCTCGCCGTCCCGACGCTGGTGGCGGTGCGGCTGTGGGACGACGCGAGCAAGCTGACCCTCCTGCTCGCCCTCGCCGCGATCATCATCATCATCCTGGCCGTGTGGCGCATCGGCCTGCTCGTGACGGCCGTCGACCAGCAGCGGCAGGTGACCGAGCTCGTGCTGGACTCGGCCGGCGACGGGATCGTCGGCCTGGACCGGGAGGGGTTCGTGGTCTTCGCGAACCTCTCGGCGCGTCGCATGCTGCGCTGCCGAGAGAGCGACCTGATCGGTCGCCGGTTCCACGACGTGGCGCACCACGAGTACCCCGACGGGCGGGCGTTCCCGTGGCACGAGTGCCCGGTCCAGCAGCTCGTCCAGCGCGGCGGCGAAGCATTCATCCCGGACCAGGTCTACGTCCGGCGCGACGGAACGACGTTCCCCGTCGAGATCATCATCTCCCCGCTGCGCGTCGACGGCGTCCTCACCGGCGCCGTGCAGTCCTTCCGCGACGTGTCCGAGCGGCATGCCGTGGACGAGCTCAAGCGCCAGTTCGTCTCCGTCGTCAGCCACGAGCTGCGGACCCCGCTGACGTCGATCAAGGGCAGCCTGCAGATGCTCGACTCGGGCTTGGTCGGCGAGCTGAGCGGCGAGCAGGCGGAGCTCGTCTCGATGGCCGTGAGCAACAGCGAACGCCTCAGCCAGCTGGTGAACGACATCCTCGACATCGAGCGGCTCGACGCGGGCCGACTCCCGCTCAAGCCGGAGAGTGTCCCGCCTGCCCGGCTCGCCGAGCTCGCGGTGACCGCCATGGCCGGGGCCGCCGGGGCCGCGGGGATCCAGCTCGTGCTCGAGGTCGACCCGTCGGCCACCGAGGACGCCATGGTCTTCGCCGACCCGCATCGCCTCGTCCAGGTCCTGACCAACCTGGTCGGCAACGCGATCAAGTTCAGCGACCGGGGGGCACGCATCATGGTGCGCGTGACCGTCGCCGGCACCTACGCGCACCTCGCCGTCATCGACCACGGGCGTGGGATCCCGGCCGAGCACCTGGAGTCGGTGTTCGACCGGTTCGGGCAGGTCGATGCCGGCGACGCTCGGCGCGAGGGTGGGACGGGGCTGGGCCTGGCCATCGCCCGGGAGATCACCGTGCGCAGCGGCGGCGAGATCCCCGTGACGAGCACGATCGGCGCCGGCAGCACGTTCACCGTGGTCCTGCCCCTGGTCGACGAAGACGCCGCCGCGCGGATCACGCCCGCTCCCGCGGGCGTCGGTGCAGAGGAGGCCCTGTGACCGGCGCGCCCCGCAGCATCGTGGTCGTCGACGACGACGAGGACGTCCGCCGTCTCCTGGTCCTGAGCCTGTCGCGCGTCGGGGGCTACGACGTCCGGCCGGTCGACTCGGGCCAGGCCTGCCTCGCCGAGCTGCGGCGCGATCGCCCGGACGCGGTGGTGCTCGACGTGATGATGCCGGTCATGGACGGGCCGGCGACGCTGGAGGAGATCCGCATTGATCCGGACATCCTGGATGTGCCCGTCGTGTTCCTGACGGCCGGCATCGTCGACTCCGACGTCGAGCGACTGCGCACGCTGCCCGTGAGCGGCGTGCTGCACAAGCCGTTCGACCCGATGCGGCTGCCCGCCCAGCTCGCACAGCTCCTCGGCTGGTAGCCCGACCCACCACCTCACGTACGCTGCCGGAATGCGTGCCCCCGCCCCCCGCCGCCTGACGGCGCTGGCCGTCGCCGGACTCGCCTCCGCGGTGCTCGCCGCCTGCAGCTCGCCGCAGTCCGCGCCCGACTCGGCAACGCCGACCTCGCCCGAGGCCTCGGCGACCGCGACCACGTCGGCCGCCCCGACGGCATCGGCGAGCGCGACCGCGACGCCGACCGGAGAGCCGATCACGGTCCCGGCGACGTCGACGGGGATGCATGTGGCGGGCGTACAGGACGGGGCGTGGCCCGACGCCAACGTCCCGTTCGGCGCACTCCGGCTGTGGGACTCGGGGACCGCCTGGTCCCAGATCGAGACGACCAAGGGCACGTACAACTGGGCGCTGCTGGATCGTGCCGTCAAGAACGCCGAAGCACACAAGGTCAAGAGCATCCTGCTGGTGCTCGGGTCCACGCCGACGTGGAACGCCAAGAAGGTCAAGCCGACCGACTACCCCGTCCCCGGTGCCGCGTCGGCGCCGAAGAGCATCACGGCCTGGGACGCGTTCGTGAAGGCGGTCGCCACGCGCTACAAGGGCCGCATCGATGCCTACCAGGTGTGGAACGAGGCCAGCCTGGGCATGTTCTGGAACGGCTCGCCCGAGCTCATGGCCGAACTGACCAAGCGTGCCTACGACATCATCAAGGGCGTCGACCCGAAGGCGACCGTCGTCGCGGCGAGCACGACCGTCCGCCTGGAAGGCGCGTTCACGCGGTTCTTCTCGCGGTACCTCGCCGCGCTCGGCGACGAAGGTTGGCCGGTCGACGTCTATGCCGCGCACCTGTACCCGAACAGTCGGGGTGCGACCTCCGTGCGCGACGGCTACGTCGACCAGGTCACCGCAGCGCTCTCGGCGGCCGGGGCTCCTGCCAAGCCCCTGTGGGACACCGAGCTGAACTACGGCCTGGCCGGCCCGGGGACCTCGAACCCGCACCAGGCGATCTCCGGCGCCAAGGCACGGGACTGGGTCGTCCAGACGATGTTCGACTCGCTCGCATCGGGTGTCAGCCGCACCTACTGGTACATCTGGACACCGCAGCCGTACCCGCTACTGGGACTCCAGCTCACCAACGACTCCGGCGGCGCCGCCGGGCTGCGGGTGTACCGCCAGTGGGCCGTCGGTGCGACCACGACCGGGTGCACCGACGACGGCACCGTGACGCAGTGCCCGTTCGACCGCAAGGGCGTGTCGTCGCTGGTGGCCTGGGCCGACACCGGGACGACGACATTCACGCCTCCGGCCGGACTCACACAGGTGTGCACGACCGCGAACGACTGCACCGAGATCGACGGAACCGTCGAGCTGGGCGCGACACCGGTGCGGCTGGTGCCGTAGCGCCCGGCCCCGACGGACTCCAGGCACGCCCGCCTGCTCACGAGGTCGGGATGCAGTGGTACCTTCTTCCCCGCGCGCCGCTAGCTCAATGGCAGAGCAGCTGACTCTTAATCAGCGGGTTCGGGGTTCGAGTCCCTGGCGGCGCACCCATCGCGGACAGTGGGCGCGAGGTGACGATGAGCGGTCTACCGAGGCGCTGGTCGAGCATCCTCCCGGCCGCTCTCACCCTCGCCGCCGTCAGCCTCGGACTGGCGGCCGCTCTCCAGACGGCCACGGCGGACGCCGAACCAGCCGCTGCGTCGATTCGCGGAAACACGCAGACCGCGTTCTCCCAGTGCCAGCGCACGGTCGCACGCCTCATCGGCGCCCCGTCGGCTGTCTCGTTCGCCCCGCCCGGATCCACCGCGGTCACGCCCGTCGCGGGCGGCTGGCGGTTCCTGTCCTACGCCGATGCGGAGGACCAGGCGGGCGGAACGACGCGCGTGCGGTGGGTCTGCACGGCCGATCCCCTGCTCAACGACACCTTCTCGATCCACGCACAGCTGCTGGGCTGATGACCGGGGTCGACGGTTACGTCCGCATCATCGCCACGAACTCGTGCGCGACGTCCGGATCGAAGTGCGCGCCGGCTCCCCGGTCGATGTGGTCGAGCGCCTCTGCCTTCGTCGCCGGCTTCCGGTACGTGCGGTCCGACGTCAGCGCGTCGTAGACGTCGACCACCGCGAACACCCGCGCGTAGAACGGGATCTCCTCCCCGACGAGGCCGCGCGGGTACCCCGTCCCGTCCCAGCGCTCGTGGTGCGCGGCGGGCACCACCATCGCCGGCGCGAGGAACGACACGTCCGTGAGCATCTGGACGGCGAGGTCGGGATGCTGGCGCATGAGCGCCCACTCCTCCTCGTCGAGCGGACCGGGCTTGGAGAGCACCCGGTCCGGGAGCGCCATCTTCCCGATGTCGTGCAGGATCGCGCCGCGTCGCAGCTGCTCGATCTCGTCGTCGGACAGCCCGAGCCGCCGGCCCAGGTCGACGGCGAGAGCCGTCACCCGGGCCGTGTGCTCCCCGGTGGAGTGGTCGCGGATATCGAGCGCCGCCGCCCAGCCGGCGACCGTCTCGTCGTAGGCCTCGGCGAGTCGCCGAGTGCTCGCCTCCGCGCGGTCGAGGTACCGGCGGGTCAGGAAGTACACGAACACGGCGCTGGCCACCACGAACACCGTGCCCTTGACCGTCTGCCAGCAGTCCTCCAGCCCCGCATCCGACACCAGCGCGTCGAGCACGCGGTCGCTGACGAGGACCCACGCGACCGCGAACACCAGGTACCCGAGCGCGATCTTCACCGCGGGCGGGACGCGATGCGGGCGCATACGTGCGATTGTGAACCTCCCACCCGCCGAAGTCCACGGAACGCGCGGGCCGCGATTCCGTGCGGACTACAGGTACAGGCCGGTCCCGGACGTGCTGTGCCGGCTGGCTGCGACGGCGTGGACGTCTCGCTCGCGCAGCAGGACGTAGTCGATTCCCTGCAGCTCGACCTGGCCACGGGCCTCGGGGTCGAACAGGACGCGGTCACCGACCTCGACGCTGCGCACGTTCGGGCCAACGGCGACGACGCGCGCCCAGGACAGGCGACGTCCGACCTGGGCCGTCGCGGGGATCACGATCCCGCCCATGCTCCGGCGCTCGCGTCCCTCGGAGTCCTCGCGCACGAGCACCCGGTCGTGCAGCAGGCGGATGGGAACCGACCCGTCCGGCCCAGGGGTGGTGTCCGGATCGGCGACGGCGGAGTCGAGAGTGCTCACGGCGTCAGCGGCGACGCACGAGGCGCCGCAGGACGACGAGCCCGACGACGACACCGACGGCGATCGCGACACGCTCCGGCCGCACCCCGCCGTACTCGTCGGTGAACCAGCCGGCCACCGACCGCCCGCCGCGCTGGGCGAGCGCCGCGGGCGTGGTGGCAGCGCGCAGGTCCGACAACGACGCGACGAGCTCCTCGCGCGCGGCCGCGATCTCGGCCTGGATGTCGACGACGGACGGCTCCGTGGCAGGAGCCGCTGGCGTGGGGACGGCCTCGGTCATGGCGACACAGTACGCGGCCGAGCCATCCGGTCGGGCGTCAGCCGGGCTGCGTCGTGGGGCAGACTTCCCCGTACCGGCACCGCCGCCGGTGACCGACCCGAACCCTGGAGGACCCATGCCCCTCTCGCCCGGCGACGTGGCCCCTGACTTCGACCTCGAGGACGAGAACGGAGACCGGATCCGTCTCGCGGACCTCCGCGGTCAGCGCGTGGTCCTCTACGCCTACCCCGCCGCGATGACGCCGGGGTGCACGACCCAGGCCTGCGACTTCCGCGACAACCTCGCGGCGTTCACCGGCGACGGCTACACCGTGCTCGGCATCAGCCCGGACAAGCCGGCCAAGCTGGAGAAGTTCCGCGAGCGGGACGCGCTCCCCTTCCACCTCCTGTCGGACCCGGACAAGGCCGTCCTCGACGCCTACGGCGCCTACGGGGAGAAGAAGATGTACGGCAAGGTCGTCGTGGGCGTCATCCGGTCGACGTTCGTGATCGGACCGGACGGGAAGATCGAGCACGCCTTCTACAACGTCAAGGCGACCGGTCACGTCGCGAAGCTCATGCGAGATCTCGGCATCCGAGCGTGACCCCGGCTGCCGACGTCAGCGACCTCGTCGACGCGGCTGCGATCGAGCGGTACCGCGCGGACGGGTGCGTCGTCGTGCGCTCGCTCTTCAGCGCGGACGAGGTCGCGGCGGTCCGGCGCGGAATCGAGCGGAACCTGGCCGACCCGAGCCCACTGTTCGGCGTCGCCAGCCGTGACGACGACCCGGGCCGGTTCGTGGAGGACTTCTGCAACTGGCAGCGAATCGAGGAGTTCCGCGCAATCGCGTTCGACTCCCGTGCGGCCGACGTCGCGGCAACGCTCATGGGCAGCCACGTGGTGCGGCTGTACCACGACCACCTGCTGGTCAAGGAGCCCGGCACGCGCCAGCCGACCCCGTGGCACCAGGACCAGGCGGACTACAACGTCGACGGCGTGGACAACGTGTCGATGTGGATGCCGGTCGACCCGGTACCGGCGGAGTCGACGTTGGAGTTCTGGGCCGGGTCCCACCGAGGGGGCTGGCTGATGCCGCGCACGTTCCTGACTGAGCAGGCGCGGTGGTTCCCGGAGGGATCGCTGGCGGAGATCCCCGACATCGAGGCGGATCGCGGGGCGTTCGACATCCGCGGCTGGGCGCTGGAGCCCGGCGACGCGGTGTTCTTCCACATGCTCACGGCGCACCACGCGTACGGAGTGCCCGGCGCCTCCCGACGACGGGTGTTCTCGCTGCGGTTCCTCGTCGACGACGCCCGGCACGCCCCGCGCGGTTGGCGCACCTCACCGCCGTTCGACGGCCTCGCCGACGAGCTACCACCCGGTGCGCCGATGGACCACCCGCTGTTCCCGATCCTGCGCGAGCGCTAGGCGGACCACCCA
The DNA here is from genome assembly GCA_017849335.1 of Actinomycetales bacterium. Lineage (GTDB taxonomy): Bacteria > Actinomycetota > Actinomycetes > S36-B12 > S36-B12 > UBA10649. Next base: position 16,511 of record JAFIHP010000020.1, read on the forward strand.
CTGCTACGGCCTGCGTCACCGCACCCTGCGCGGTTGACGCCGTGCGTAGCAGTCGGCGTCACGGCCACCTGACTACGCTGACCCCGCCGCGGGAGTGGTGTAACGGCAGCCACGCACGGTTTAGGTCCGTGTGCCTTCGGGCGTGAGGGTTCGACTCCCTTCTCCCGCACCGAGATGAGGGCCCGGCCCGGTGCCGGAAGCGCCTTCGGAGATCGCGGCGCCGCAGACGAATCACTCCACGGGGTCAGCCGGTGGCCAGGAGGTCGCGCAGGACCGGCGCCAGCTGCTGCAGCGCCCGGCCGCGGTGACTCATCGCGTCCTTCTCCGCTGCCGGGATCTGGGCGAACGTCAGTGCGTACCCGGTCGGCACGAAGATCGGGTCGTACCCGA
>JAFIHP010000165.1 GCA_017849335.1 Actinomycetales bacterium
CGGGCCGGCTGGTCTTCGGCTCCCTGCATGCGGCGACGGATGCGCTGCCGGCGATCGTCCAGACCGGGCCCGCCGCGGTCGAGCTGCTCGACGCGGCGTCCTTGCGCGTCGCCCGCCGGGACCCGCGGGGGCAGGCCGTCCTCCCGGCGATCGATATCGACACGCAGGCGGCCTTGCTCGTCGAGTTCCAGGAGGCGACCTCCGACGACCTGACGGGGCGACTGGCGGTCGCCGGACCGGTCCTCGACGGGATGTCCACGCAGCTCCCGGTCTCACTCGCCTCGGACGCGAGCTCCCGCGCGGATCTGTGGCACGTGCGCAAGGGGCTCTACGCCTCGGTCGCCGGCAGCCGGCCGACCGGGACGTCCGCGCTGCTGGAGGACGTCGCGGTCCCGGTCCCGCAGCTCGCCCCTGCGTGCGCGGAGCTGCTGCAGCTGTTCGACCGGCACGCGTACGAGGAGTGCGTCGTGTTCGGGCACGCGAAGGACGGCAACATCCACTTCCTGCTGAACGAGCGGTTCGACGAGGCGTCGTCCCTCGCGCGGTACGAGGCGTTCACCGAGGACATGGTCGACCTCGTCCTCGGCCTCGGTGGCACGCTCAAGGCCGAGCACGGGACCGGCCGGATCATGGCGCCCTTCGTCCGGCGGCAGTACGGCGACGATCTCTACGCGGTGATGCAGGACGTCCGCCGGCTGCTCGACCCACGGGCGGTCCTGAACCCCGACGTCCTGATCAGCGCCGACGAGTCCCTCCACGTCCGCGATCTGAAGACCACGGTCGCTGTCGACCCTGAGGTGGACCGATGCGTGGAGTGCGGCTACTGCGAACCCGTCTGCCCCAGTCGTGATCTCACCCTCACGCCGCGTCAGCGGATCGTGATGCGCCGTGAGCTCGCGGCGGCCCGGTCACGGGGCGACGCGGACCTGGCCGGTGCCATCGACTCCGCGTTCGAGTACGCCGGTATCGAGACGTGCGCCGCCGACGGGATGTGCCAGACGGCCTGCCCGGTGCACATCGACACGGGCGAGCTGGTCAAGCGACTGCGCGCCGAGCGACAGCCGTCGTCGCAGGCGCTCGCATGGCGAACCGCGGCCCGCCACTGGGGTGCGACGGTCTCCGCCGCCGGAGCGGCGATGACGGCCGCCCGCCGTGCGCCGAAGGTCGCGGAGTCCGCCAGTCGGCTCGCCCGGCGGCTCGCGGGCGACGAGGTCGTCCCGCGCTGGGACGCCGGCCTTCCCGCGGGCGGTCGGGTTCGGCGACCGCAGCGGACCGAAGGACGCCCGGGGACGGACGCGGTGGTGCTGCTGCCCAGCTGCACCGGGACGATGTTCGGCCCGCCGCCGCGACAGGGCGGGGCGACCGCTGCGTTCCTCGCCCTGTGCCGCGTCGCCGGCGTCGCCGTCGTCGTCCCGCCCGGCGTCGGTGCGGCGTGCTGCGGGACACCGTGGCGGTCCAAGGGTGCGCTTGAGGGGTACGCCGTCGTCCGCGCGCGGACCGAGCACCTGCTGCGGACGGCGTCGCAGGACGGCCGGCTCGCGATCGTGAGCGACGCGTCCTCGTGCACCGAGGGCCTGCGGCACGCGGTACCCGGGCTCACGGTGACGGACGTGGTCGCGTTCACCGCGTCGACGCTGCTGCCGCTCCTGCCGCCGGCGGACCGGGTCCCCCGGCTCGTCCTCCACCCGACCTGCTCGTCCACGCGCCTCGGGCTCGACACGGACCTCCGGGCGGTCGCGGCCGCCGCGGCGCGGGAGGTCGTGGTCCCGGTCGACTGGGGCTGCTGCGGGTTCGCGGGCGACCGCGGCCTTCTGCACCCGGAGCTGACGGCGAGCGCCACGCGGGCCGAGGCCGCCTCGGTCGCTGCGACCGGGACCGCCGTGCATGCGTCCTGCAACCGGACGTGCGAGGTGGGCATGACGCGCGCGACGGGACAGCCGTACCGGCACGTGCTGGAGGTCCTGGCCGACGCCGTGGTCGGCCGCGGTCGATCCGCCGGGTCAGAGGGCCTGTGACGTGTCGTCCAGCAGCGTGCCGCCGGCGAAGGTCGTCCCGACCTCGCAGAAGTAGCCGGCGATGATCTCGTCGACGGGCAGCAGCGAGGCCGGCTCGTCCCACGGGGAGTCGTGCAGCGTCAGCTCGGCGTCGCCGATCCACGGCTGGCCGAGGTCCAGGTCCACTCCACCCATCGTCACGACCTGCGACAGCGACATCCCGGATCCGGCGGCCAGCGAGGGCATGACCCGGTGGTGGAGCATCTTGTGCGCGTTGACGAAGCCGTTGCTCGGCGCGGGTTCGCGGAGCGTGACCGTCGCGCTCGCCAGCCGGTGGTCGTAGGCCGCGAGGGACGCGCCGAACGTGCCCCCGGCGGCGATGCGGGGAGCGGCCTTGCCCCGTCCGTACGGTCTCGTGACGAACACGCTGCCGAGCTTCTTGGGGTAGCCCTGGAACCAGCCGCGGCCGATCGCGAAGTCGGTCGTGACCCAGATGAGCACGCAGCGGCTGTAGGTAACACCGCGGTAGGAGCACCGCACGACGACGAACGCCTCCAGGTACTGGGACCGCGCCGGATCGAGCAGCTCGGCGCCGCCCTCGCTGCACGACTGCCAGTCCGCCCAGATGAACGCCACGGCACCGGGGTCGTCGGGCGCGAGGTCGACGTCCGGCGGAAGGATCGCGCGGACGTTGGCCGGGTCGGTCCGGTACTCCACCGTCAGCAGGTTGCCCGAGTAGTGCCAGGGCATCGGCGGGACGAGGGCGGACGCGCCGCTCGGGGTGAACGGGGGCAGGAAGCCGTGGAGCTCGGTCATGCGGGGAGCGTACGGCAACCGTTCGGGGCCGAACGACGATTCCTGGGCCCGAATGAGTCCGCCACGTAACGAACTGTCGCAACTTCGCCCGCAACACCCGAAACCGCTTGACCGGTGGTCCCGGATGCGCCACATTGTGCGCTCATTCGGTCCCGTACGACCGTGCCCCTTCGCCTGCCCGTGCGACCGCTGTACCTGGAGGATCGGTGTCACAAAGGGAGAACCTGCCCAAGTCCGACCAAGCGCTGGGGGCACCTGACCCGGAGACCGCCGACACGACGCTCAAGCGCGGGACGCTGGGCCTGTTCGGCATCATCTTCTTCGTCGTGGCGGCGTCCGCGCCCCTGGCAGGGATGACCGGCGCGTTCCCTGTCGCGGCCGTCATCCTCGGTCCGGGCGCTGCCGGCATGTACGTGTTCGTCGGCATCATCCTGCTGCTGTTCAGCGTCGGGTACGCCACGATGTCGCGCTACGTCACGAACACCGGCGCCTTCTTCGCCTACGTCGGTCGCGGCCTCGGCATCGTCCCGGGTGTCGGCTCGGCCGCCGTGTCGGTTCTCGCCTACCTGGCCGTGCAGTGGGCCGTCCTCGGCTTCATCGGCGGCCAGATGGCCCTGCAGTTCCAGGACAAGTTCGGGATCGACTGGCCGTGGTGGGTCTACGCGATCACCATCATCGTGATCGTCTGGCTGCTCTCGGCCCTCTCGGTCGACATCGGCGCCAAGGTGCTCGGGGTGCTGCTCGCGATCGAGCTCATCTCGCTTTTGATCGTCGGCATCGTCGCGATCGCGAAGGGGCCGCAGGGTCCGGACTTCGCCGCGTCCTTCAGCCCGTCCGCGATCTTCTCCGGCGGTCTGGAGGGGGGTGCGGGCGTCGCCTTCGCCTTCGCCCTCGCGTCGTTCATCGGCTTCGAGGCGACGGCCATCTACGGCGAGGAGTCGAAGAACCCGAAGCGCAACGTCCCGGTCGCGACCTACCTGTCGTCATCCTCATCACCTGCCTGTTCGCCCTCGTGGGCTTCGGGCTCGTGACCGGGACCGGCGCCGACGGCATGGCCGACAAGATGCTCGAGGTCACCGGCGGCCTCGCCGACCCGTCCGCGGTGCTGTTCGGGCTCACCACGGAGTTCATCGGGTCGTGGCTGACCACGTTGTTCAGCTGGATCGTCCTCACGTCGCTGTTCGCGGCGACGCTCGCCTTCCAGAACAGCGCGGCGCGCTACCTGTTCTCGATGGGCCGCGCCGGCGTGCTGCCGAAGGCGCTGGACCGCACCAACGGGCGGCAGTCGCCGTTCGTCGCCACGACCGTCGTGTCGGTCCTCGCGATCGCCATGGTGATCGTCGCGATCGCCGCGAACTGGGACCCGTTCCTGAACGTCTTCTACTGGTTCAGCGCGGTGTCCGTCGTGGCCATCGTCCTCACCGAGATCCTGGTGAGCATCGCCGTCATCGTGTACTTCCGACGGACGCACGAGAACCGCAAGGTCTGGAACACGATCATCGCCCCCGTCCTGGCGATCGCCGGCCTCGCGCTCGGCGAGTTCATGCTCATCAGCCGCTTCAACCTCCTGGCGGGCGTCTCGTCCGGGGGAGACCCGGCGGCCTGCCCGGGCGATCCAGGCTCCGGCTGCGGCCCGTTCGAGATGAGCCCGCTGGGCTGGTTCCTGATCACGCTGCCGTTCCTCATCTTCGTGGTCGGCCTGATCCTCGGAGCGGTCCGCCGCGACAAGGAGAACTACGACGCGGTGCACAACTTCGAGTAGCCCGCGCGCACGCAGACGGCCCCGAGCGGATCCGCTCGGGGCCGTCTGCGTCGTCGGGCTGTGTCGTCGGACTGCGTCGTCGCCCGTCAGCCGGACGTGACACGGGCGGGGAAGCGCGCGATGCCGTTCACGAAGCTGGAGTTGGTGCGGGAGATCGGGCCGGTCTGCTCGAACCGGGTCCGCTGGGCGATCATCTCCTCGAGCAGCACGCGGATCTCCATGCGCGCCAGCGGGGCGCCCAGGCAGTGGTGCGGGCCCTTGGCGCCGAACGAGACCTGGGGCGGCTTGATGTCGCGCGTGATGTCGAACCGCAGCGGGTCCGGGAACTCGGCCTCGTCGAAGTTGGCCGAGCAGTAGAAGATGACGACCTTGTCGCCGTCGGAGATGGGGACGCCCGCGAGCTCGGTGTCGCACGTGGCGGTCCGTCGCATGTGCAGGACCGGGGACGCGTGGCGGATGATCTCCTCGACGGCGTTGTCCACCAGCTCCGGGCGCGCGTACAGCAGGTCGAGCTGGTCGGGGTTGTCGACGAAGGCCTTGATGCCGTTGCTGATCGCGGTCCGGGTCGTCTCGTTCCCCGCGAACACGAGCACGTGGAACATGTTCGTGAAGTCGTAGTCCGAGAGGGCCTCTCCCTCGTACCGGGCCTCGACCAGCGTCGTCACGAGGTCGTCGCGCGGGTGCGTCTGGCGTTCGATCCGCATGGAGCGCCCGTACTCGAAGAGCGCGTGCGACGCGGGGGAGCTGAACGGGAGCAGCTCGAGCGGCGTCGTGTTGCCGTAGGCGTCCGCGGGGACACCCGACGGGTCGATCAGCTCGTCGGACCAGCGCACGAGCTGGTCGGTGTCCTCGGCGGGCACGCCCAGGATGTTGACGATGACCCGGATCGGCAGCGGCGCGCTGATGGCCTGGACGACGTCGACGTCGCCCTGCTCCGCTGCGGAGCGGAGGAGCTCGCGCGTGATCTCGCGGGTGACCTCGCCGTAGCCCTTGACCTTGTGGGTCGTGAACGCTGGGATGCCGAGCTTGCGCAGCCGCACGTGGTCGGGCGCGTCGGTGTCGATGATCGACCGCCGGGCACGCATCTGCTCCTCGGACAGGTCCGGCAGGTTCGTCATGCCCTTCGCGCTGGAGTACGTCCGCGGATCGCGGGTGACCGTGACCAGGTCCGCGTACCGCGTGACGGCCCAGAACGGCCGGCCCTCGTACAGGCGGCGCGCCACGGGCTCGTCGCGGCGCATCCGGGCGAACACGGCGTGCGGGATCCCGTCGGCGTACGCCGCCGGGTCGGTGATGTCGACGTCGGGCTCGGTCGCGGTGCTCATGCCCGGCCTCCCGGGAGGACGACGAACCGGCCGGCGACGTCGCCGCGGTGGAGGCGTTCGTGCGCGGTGGGGATGTCCGCCAGGCCGATGCGCTCGATGGGGGAGTGCAGCGGCTCCTGCCGTGCGAGCGCCACCATGTCGCGCATCTGCGCGAGCGAGCCCCAGACGCTCGTCATGAACCGCGCCTCGTGCGGGACGTGCCCGAAGCCGAACGGGATGCTCCCGCCGAACAGCCCGACGACCACGACGAGCCCCTGCCGGGCCACGTGGTCGCGGGCCGCGGCGAGCGTGGCGTCCGCCCCGACGAAGTCGATGACCGCGGTGAAGGTGCCCTCGACCTCGCCCGGCGCTGCGACGTGGTCGGCGCCGAGGGACAGGGCGACCTCGCGCTTCTCCGGCGACGCGTCGACGACGGTCACCTCGGCGGAGGACCGTCGCCGCAGCCACTGGAGGCCGAACTGGCCCAGGCCGCCGGCGCCGATGACGAGCGCCCGCGGAGTCGTCGCGGCGCGCAGGAGGTCCAGGGTGTGATCGACCGCGCGGTAGGCCGTGAGACCGCCGCATGCCAAAGGTGCGGCCTGCGCGGGGTCGAGGTCGCCGATGGGCACGAGGTACGCCCGGTCGGGGACCGCGAGGCGTTCGGCGTAGCCGCCGTCACGGACCAGCCCCGCCTCGGTGGCGTCGGGGCAGATCATCTCCTGCCCCGAGGAGCACGCCCAGCAGTCCGGGCGGCGACAGCCCCAGCAGGCGTAGACCAGGACCGGTCCGAGCTCGTCGTCGATCCCGACGACCTCGTGGCCGAGGATCACCGGCAGCGTCGTGGGGTAGTCGCCCGCGGCGGCGTGCAGGTCGGAGTGGCAGATCCCGCACGCGATCACGTCGACGACGGCTCCGCCGGCGGGCGCGACCGGGTCGGGCACCTCGCGCAGCTCCAACGGCGCGCCCGGGGCGGTCAGGACGACGGCTCTCATGCTCGGCCCTTCGCTCGTGAGTGGGGGGCGGCATCGCCGAAGCTGGCTGACACCGGCCCGGTCGGCACACTACATTTATCAAGTATCCAAATCCACGGATCCAGGAGGTTCGATGACGGCTTGGGACCCCGCCGAGCGCGACCGCGTCGCTGCCCTGTGCGAGGAGCACGCGATCCACACGGTCGAGTGCGTGTTCGTCGACACCTGGGGGATGCCACGCGGCAAGCGGCTCCCGGTCCGCCAGTTCCTGCGGGGGTCGGGCTTCGCGATCGCGAACGTCGTCTACACCTGGGACCCGACCTGCTTCATCTTCGCGACCCCGTGGGTCGACGAGACCGACGGCTTCCCGGACATGCACGCGATCCCGGACCTCGCGAGCTTCCGGGTCGCCGGCTGGACGGAGGGCGTGGCCGTCGTGCTGTGCGACACCGTCGACCCCGCCACCGGCGAGGCCATCGCCATGGACTCCCGCCAGATGCTCAAGCGCCAGCTCGCCCGCGCCGGGGAGCTGGGCTACGGCGTCGATGCCGCGTCCGAGCTCGAGTGCCACTTCTACACCGAGGACTGGCAGCCGCTCTACGACGACATCAACTGCTACTCCATCTACCGCGGCTGGGAGATGGAGCCGTTCATGCTCGACATTCGCGAGTCCCTGCGCCGCACGGACATCGAGGTCGAGGCGTGCAACGTCGAGTACGGGCCGGGTCAGACCGAGATCAACGTCCGCTACGGGCCGATGATGAAGATGGCGGACGACACCGTGCTGTTCAAGTACATCGTCCGCCTGTGCGCCAAGCGGCACGGCCTGAACGTGACGTTCATGGCCAAGCCGTTCCTCCTCGAGGCCGGCAACGGGATGCACGTGCACCAGTCGTTGACACGCGACGGCCGGAACGTGTTCGCCGAACGGGACGAGGACTCCGTCCTCCAGAACAGCGTCATGCGGCGTTATCTCACCGGCCTGCTGGCGCACCACAAGGAGCTCCAGCTCGTCATGACGCCGACGATCTCGGGCTACAAGCGCGTGCAGGACTACTCGTTCTCGCCCACGCAGGTCACCTGGGGGCTGGACCACCGCCTCGTCGGCGTGCGGTCGATCGTCGGCGCGGGCAGCGCGAACCGGCTCGAGGCCCGGTGGGCGGCGGCCGACGCCAACCCGTACCTGGTGTTCGCCGGTCTCCTCGCGGCCGGCCTGGACGGGCTGGAGAACGACTACCCGCTCATGCCGCAGGTCACCGGCGACCCGCACGCGGACGAGCGCTGGGAGCGGCTGCCTGCGGGCATCGACGGGGCCATCGAGAACTTCGACAGTGCCTTCACCCGCAGCGTGTTCGGCGACGTGTTCGTCGACAACTTCCTGTTCATGCAGCGCCGCGAGGCGGCCGAGTTCGCCGAGCACGCGGAGCCCGGCGACGACGTGAGCGACTGGGAGATCCGCCGCTACCGGGCGGTCGTCTAGTGCCCCGTGCCCTCCTGATCAGCCACGAGCCGGCGGCGGCGCCCGCGCTGATCGGCGTCGTCCTCGGCGAGCGCGGGTTCGACGTCGAGCGGCACGTCGTCCTCGCCGATCCGGTACGACCGGACACGGACTTCCCGGACCCGCGGGACTTCGACGTCGTCGTCGCGTTCGGGTCGTTCGCGAACGCGTACGACGTGGCCGCGCAGACGTGGGTCGCGCCCGAGGTCGACTTCCTGCGGGGCCTGGTCGACGACGACGTCCCGTACCTCGGGGTCTGCTTCGGCGGCCAACTGCTCGCCCGGGCCCTCGGCGGCAGCGTCGAGCGCGCGCCGGACGAGGAGCAGGAGGTCGGGCTGGTGACGTTCGACGCGGACGAGACGCTGCCCGTCCCCGCCGGCCCCTGGTTCACGTGGCACGAGGACCGCATCGTGCTGCCGGACGGCATCCCCGTCCTCGCGCACAACGGCAAGGCCGTCCAGCTGTTCCGCAACGGCCGCGCGGTCGGCACGCAGTTCCACCCGGAGGCCGACCATGCGACGGTCGCGTCGTGGGTCCAGCTCGGGGGCGACCACCTGCCCGAGCACACGAGCGGCGCCGAGCTCCTGCAGGACCTGGAGGTCCACCAGGCCCACCTGCGCCGCAACTGCGAGGACCTCGTCGACTGGTTCCTGCGCGAGGTCGCCGAGGTCGACGCGTGAGCGCTCCGCTCGCCGGCGTGGTGGTGGTGAGCCTCGAGCAGGCGATCTCCGCACCGTTCGCGACGCGGCAGCTGGCGGACCTCGGGGCCACGGTCCTGAAGGTCGAGCGGCCCGAGGGCGACTTCGCCCGGCACTACGACTCCGTCGTCCAGGGCGAGTCGGCGTTCTTCGTGTGGGCCAACCGGGGCAAGCAGTCGATCGCCCTCGACCTGAAGGACCCTGACGACCTGGCCACCTTCGGGGCCCTCGTCGCGGGTGCGGACGTGTTCGTGCACAACCTGTCGCCGCGGGCGGCGGAGCGGCTGGGCATCGACGCCGCGACGTTGCACGCGCGGCACCCGCACCTCGTCGCTGCCGAGATCAGCGGGTACGGCCACGGGGGTCCCCGGACCGACGACAAGGCCTACGACCTCGCCATCCAGGCCGAGGCGGGCGTGTTCTCGGTGACCGGCGACCAGCAGATGAGCAAGGTGGGCTTCTCGGTGGCCGACATCTGCGCGGCCATGTACGCGCTGAGCGGCATCCTGGCCGCCCTCGTGCGCCGGGAGCGCACGGGCGAGGGCGCCGCGGTGAGCGTGTCCATGCTCGACGTGCTCGCCGAGTGGGTGTCGGCGCCGCTGTACAACGCCGTCTACGGCGCGGGCCAGTCGGCGCGCACCGGCCGGCGGCACCACGCGATCGCGCCGTACGGCACGTTCCGGCTCGCCGACGGCAGCACGGTGCTGGTCGCCGTCCAGAGCGACGGCGAGTGGCGCAGCCTGGCGGAGCACGTGCTGCTCGATCCCGCCCTCGGGGACGACCCGCGATTCGCCACGAACGCCGTGAGGATCGCCAACGTCGACGTGCTCGAGGAGCTCCTCGCGGCCGGGCTGGCCGGGGTCGACGCGGACGAGGCGCGCGCGCGGCTGGCTCGCGGGCGGATCGCGACGGCGCGCGTCAACGACCTGCGCGGGGTGTGGGAGCACGAGCAACTGCGCGCACGTGGACGGTTCGACCAGGTCTCGACGCCCAGCGGCGTGATCGAGATGCTGGCGTCGCCGTTCGATCTCAGCGACCTGCCGCCCTCGACGCCGCGCGTGCCGGCCCTCGACGAGCACGACCCTGACCTCGTCGCGCGAATCCGGGAACGCGGCACGCCGTAACCGTCGAGGCGCCTCTTGTGGTCGCTATATGCGTGAAATGTCGGGTTTTGACGACCACTCCAGGCGCCTCGGCGGTCAGTAGGACTTGGGCAGGCCGAGCACGTGCTGGCCGAGGAACGCGAGCACGAGGTTGTTGTTGATCGGGGCCACCTGGTAGAGCCGGGTCTCGCGGAACTTGCGCTCGATGTCGTACTCGACGGCGAACCCGAAGCCACCGTGGGCGTCGAGGGCGGCGTTCGCGGCCTGCCACGATGCCTCGCTCGCCAGCAGCTTGGCCATGTTGGCCTCGGCCGCGCACTTCTCCTTGCGGTCGTACCGCGCGGCGGCGTCGAAGCGGACGAGGTCGGCGGCGCGCAGCGACGCGTAGGCGCGGGCCAGCGGGAACTGCACTCCCTGGTTCGCGCCGATGGGCCGTCCGAACACCTCGCGCGTGTTCGCGTAGGCCACCGCGCGCTCGAGGAGGAACCGTCCGTCGCCGATGCACTCCGACGCGATGAGGATGCGCTCGGCGTTCATCCCGTCGAGGATGTAGCGGAAGCCCTTGCCGGCCTCGCCGACCAGGGAGTCGGCGGGGATCACCACGTCGTCGAAGAAGACCTCCGTCGTGTTGTGGTTCATCATTGTGCGGATCGGGTTGATCGTGATGCCCTCGGCCGCGCGCATGTCGAACAGGAAGACCGACAGGCCGTCGGTGGGCTTGGCGCACTCCTCGATCGGGGTGGTCCGGGCGAGCAGGAGCATCAGGTCGGAGTACAGCGCACGGGACGTCCAGATCTTCTGGCCGTTGATGCGCCAGCCCTCGGGCACCTGCTCGGCGCGGGTCCGGATCCGCGTGGTCTCCGAGCCGGCCTCGGGCTCGGTGACCCCGAACGCCTGCAGCCGGAGCGAGCCGTCGGCGATGTGCGGGAGGTAGCGCTCCTTCTGCTCGGCGCTGCCGTGCCGAAGGACCGTTCCCATGATGTACATCTGGGCGTGGCAGGCGGACGGGTTGCCGCCGGACGCCGAGACCTCCTCCAAGATGACCGACGCCTCGGTCAGCGTCGCGCCGCCGCCGCCGTACTCCTCGGGGACGAGCGCGGCCAGGAAGCCGGCCGACGTCAGTGCCGCGACGAACTCCTCGGGGTAGGAGTCCGGCTCCAGGCCGCGCCAGTAGGCGCCGTCGAAGTCGGCGCACACGGCGCGCACGCCTGCGCGAAGATCGTCGAGTTCCGGTTTCTCGGTCAGCATCACCCGCCTTTTGTATCATTTATCAACTCACGACGTGGAGGTCTCTCATGACTGCTGTCGCGCCGGACTGGGCGGGCCTGGCCGCCTCGGTGCAGTTCCCGACCGATCTCCTCGTCGACGGGGCCTGGGTCGCCGGTGCAGGCCGGCACGAGGTCGTCAGCCCGATCGACGGCCGCGTCGTCGCCGACGTCGCGTTCGCGTCCGCCGCCGACGTCGACCGCGCGGTCTCCTCGGCGCGGACCGCGTTCGAGGACCGGCGCTGGGCAGGCATGGCGCCGATGGACCGCAAGGACGTCCTGGTCCGCTGGGCCCACCTGGTGACCGAGCACGCGGACCAGCTCGCGGTCCTGCACGCCCTGGAGATGGGCAAGCCGGCGCGCGAGGCCAAGGCGATCGACATGCGCGCGGTGCACCGCACGCTGCGGTGGTACGGCGAGGCGCTCGACAAGGTCCTCGACGAGATGCCCAAGGTCGGCGAGTCGTCGTGGGCGATGATCGAGCGCGAGCCGGCGGGCGTGGTCGGCGCCATCACCCCGTGGAACTTCCCGCTGACCCTCGCGACGTGGAAGATCGCGCCCGCCCTCGCGGTGGGCTGCTCGATGGTCCTCAAGCCGGCGGAGAACTCCCCGCTGTCGGCCCTGTACCTGGCGCAGCTCGGCCTCGCCGCGGGCCTGCCCGAGGGCGTGCTCAACGTCGTCAACGGGACGGGGGCGGAGGCGGGCCACGCCCTCGCGTCGCACCCCGACGTCGACGTGATCACGTTCACGGGGTCGACCGCGACCGGCCGGGCGATCATGACGGCCGCCGCGCAGTCGAACCTCAAGCGCAGCTGGCTGGAGCTCGGCGGCAAGGGCGCCAACATCGTGTTCCCCGACGCCGACCTCGACAAGGCGGCGGCGACGGCGGCGTGGAGCGTGTTCTACAACGCCGGCCAGATGTGCTCGGCTGGTTCCCGGCTGCTCGTCCACGAGTCGGTGAAGGACGAGGTCCTCGCCAAGGTGCTGGAGGTGGCCGCGCAGATGCAGCCGGCCAACCCCCTGCAGGACGACGCGCCGATCGGCTCGATCGCGAGCGCCCGCCAGCTCGACACCGTGCACCGCATCGTCACCGACGGCCTCGCGGACAGCGGCGAGCTGCTGACCGGCGGCGCCCCGGTGCTCACCGAGACCGGCGGCTCCTACTACCCCCCGACGGTCGTCGACGCCGTCCGGCCCGACTCGGTGCTGGCGCAGCGCGAGGTGTTCGGACCGGTCCTGGCGGTCACGACGTTCGGCTCGGACGACGAGGCGCTCCGGCTCGCGAACGGTACGCCGTACGGTCTCGCGTCCGCAGTGTGGACGAACGACCTCACGCGCGCCCGTCGTGTCTCGAAGGGGCTGCGCATGGGCGTCGTCTGGGTCAACTGCTACGAGGAGGGCGACCTCACGGTCCCGTTCGGCGGGGTGAAGCAGTCGGGGTTCGGCAGCGACAAGTCCTTGCACGCCATGGACAAGTTCACCGACCTGAAGACGACCTGGATCGAGCTGAACGCGTGATGGCAGAGCCGGCCCCGGTCGGGTCCCGCCGGCGGCACAACCTCGCCGACGAGGTCGCGACCCACATCCGGACGGCGATCCTCGCCGGGCGGCTGCGCTCGGGCGAGCGCATCGACCAGGACGCGATCGCCGACGAGCTCGGTGTCAGCCGGCTTCCGGTGCGCGAGGCGCTCATCGCCTTGGACAAGGAGGGCCTGGTCAACACGATCCCGCGCAAGGGCTCGTACGTGGCGCGCATCGATCGCGAGGACATCGCCGACCACTACGAGATCTTCGGCCAGGTCGCGGGCCTGGCCGCCGCCCGCGCGGTCGC
>JAFIHP010000166.1 GCA_017849335.1 Actinomycetales bacterium
TGCCGCTGGGGCCCGCCGTGCTCGACCTGATGGCCGGTTGGCTCCGGCGGTACCAACGCGAGGCGGGGGCCCGGTAGGGGCGCCTCGGGGGCGTCCTCGCCCAGATGGGGGGCGCCGGCGCCGAGGAGGAGATCGCATGAACACCATGACCGAAGCCACGATCGAAGCCGATCCGGACGTCCCGATGATCCACATCCGTCGCGACTTCGCCGCGACGCCCGCCCAGCTGATGCGCGCCCACTTGGACCCGGACCTGTACGTCCAGTGGGTCGGGCCGAACGGGTCGGACGTCCGTGTCGACTACTGGAACGCGGTGACGGGCGGATCCTGGCGCTTCGTGTCGACCGACGGCGCGTACGCCTTCCACGGGTGCTTCCACCAGGTGGCCGAGACCCGGATCGTCCAGACGTTCACCTGGGAGGGCATGCCGGACGACGTGTCGCTGGAGACCCTGGAGTTCACCGAGCTCGGTGACGGCACGACGCGGCTGCACGCCCGCTCGCTGTGCGATAGCTTCGAGGCGCGCGACGCGTGGCTGCGCAGCGGCATGGAGACCGGGGTCAACGAGGGCTACGCGAAGCTCGACGAGATGCTGGCCGATGTCACTGCCTGACGACACCGCCGGGCGGTACGCGGCGGTCTCGAACACGTTCACGCAGCTGGTGACCGGCACGAACGACTGGGCGGCCCCGGCCCCGGTCGACGGGTGGACGGCGGCCGACGTCGTCTGGCACCTGGTCGGCTGGGTCCCGGGGGTCATGAACGACGGCGCCGGACTCGGACTCCCGTCACGCGATCCGCAGGAGACCGACCCCGCGGCGGCGTGGGCGCGCTTCGACTCCGCGCTGCGATCGGCTCTGGCGCGGCCGGGCGTCCTGGCAGAGGAGTTCGCGCATCCGCAGGCGGGCACGATGCCGGTCGGCGTGGCCGTCGACATGCTCGTCACGCCGGACGTGTTCCTGCACGCCTGGGACCTCGCGCAGGCGACCGGCCAGCCGCTGGTTCTGGACCCCGACTACAGCGCGTCGCTGCTGGCCGGCATGGAGGGCGTGGAAGACATGCTGCGGTCGTCCGGGCACTACGGCAGCCGGGTGGAGGTCCCCGACGACGCCGACGTCCAGACGCGCCTGGTCGCGTTCATCGGGCGCGACCCTGACTGGTCGGCACGCTAGCCGTCACGACCGCAGGACCTTCGCCATCGGCCGGCCCTTCGCCAGCTCGTCGACGAGCTTGTCCAGGTAGCGGATCTGCTGCATCAACGGATCCTCCACCTCCTCCACGCGCACGCCGCACACCGTTCCCGTGATGAGCGCAGCGTTCGGGTTCAGCGTGGCGGCGTCGAAGAAGTCCTCGAACGTCGTCCCGTCGGCCAGCGCTCGCCGGAGCGCCGGCTCGTCGTACCCGGTGAGCCAGCAGATCACCTCGTCGAGCTCCTCGCTCGTGCGCCCCTTCCGCTCGACCTTCGCGACGTAGTGGGGGTACACCGAGGCGACGCTGGTCCCGAAGATCCGATGTGCCATGCCCGCGAGCGTAGGGTCGCGTCAGCGACCGGTGCAACGAACGAGTGACCTCAGGAGGCGCGATGGCGTACGTGGTGGACTTCGTCGACGTGTCGACGGTCGGGCTGGAGTCGTCGCCCGTCGCGGACGCCCTGGCCGGGCTGCGGGCGAACGAGGCCCGGTACTTCGCGAACAAGTACGACCACGCCTTCACCGTCGAGCCGGCCGCCGAGGCCGTGACCGTCGTCGACTGGGTCAGCCGCATCCTGAAGGACGAGCGGGACATCACGATCGCGTCGACGCCCCTGGAGGCGACCGAGTTCCAGGTCGAGGACATCCGGTGGGCCTACGTGTTCTACGAGAGCGGCCTGTCGGTCAACGTCCTGTATCCGCTGAACGACCCGAAGAAGCGCGCCGTCGGCTTCAAGCTCTCGCAGGGCATGGACGTGCCCGCGGAACTGGCCGACCGGTTCAAGTTCGCCCGCCAGCGGTCGAAGCTGGCCGGAGAGATCCGGGGCTCCTTCTTCGTGATCAAGGGCGAGTACTGAGCGACCCCGGCAGCGAGGCCGGCCCTACTCGCCCGTCTCGCCGTCGATCGCCTCGCGCAGGAGGTCGGCGTGCCCGTTGTGGCGGGCGTACTCCTCGATGAGGTGGCACAGCACCCAGCGCAGGGACACGTGCGCGCCGTCCTCCTCGCCGACGGACAGCGACGAGAGGCCCTCCGGTCGCTGAAGCGCCTCGGCGACGACGCGGTCGGACACGGCGACCGACTCGTCGAGCCAGGCGAACAGCTGGTCGGGCGACTCCCCGCGCGCCGAGGTGTACGACCAGTCCGGGTCCTCGGGGTCCATGTCGCCGAGCCATGAGGGCATGACGATCCCGCCCGCGAACGTCAGGTTCAGCCAGCCCGCCTCGACGACGGCGAGGTGCTTGAGCAGGCCCGCCAAGGTGATCGACGTCGGCGGGACGGTCGTGCTGAGCTGCTCGGCGGTGAGCCCGGAGCACTTCCAGCGCAACGTGTCGCGCTGATAGTCGAGGAACGCGACGAGGGTCGTGGCCTCGTCGGCGGCGATCGGCGGAGGGGTGCGGTCCGTTGCGCGGTAGGTCATGGGGGCCGAGGGTAGCCCGGTCTCAGCCCGGGGCGTCAGTGAGCCGGTACCCGCAGTAGCGGCAGACACGCGCCTCGACCGCGATGTCCTCCGCGCAGTCCGGGCATGCGCGGCGCTTCCGCCGACGGCGCCCGAACAGGCTGGTCAGGGACCAGCGCTCGTAGAAGGAACCCTCAGGGGTGTCGAGGCAGGCATCGCAGTAGCGCGCCAGCCGGGTGGCGTCCTCGTGGACCGACCCGGTCGTCTGCTCGGCGACCTGCTGCGCGAACTGGATCCCCTCGGTCAGCCGATCGCGGTCGTTGAGCATGACCGAGGGCATGATGTCGCGCCAGGCGACGCGTACGGCCTCGCCGTGCCGGCCGGCCAGCGCCAACGCTCGCGCGTGCTGCAGGGGGTCGTCGGCCACTGGCCAACCGTAGTCGCGGTCGGCGTGGGCTCAGTCGGCGACGGTGAAGGCCGCGCGCAGAAGATCCCGCTCGCGGGACGAGCGCCCGACGAGCAGCTCGAACGCTCCGGGCTCGACCACGCGACGGGCGTCGCCGGTCACGATCGTGCAGTCGGCGGCGGCAACCTCGATCTCGACCGTGACGGACTCGCCCGCGGCGACCGACACCTGACGCCAGGCCTTCAGCTCCTTGTCCGCCCACGTGACGCTGGTGACGACGTCCCGTATGTACGCCTGGACCGTCTCCACGGCCGGCCGCGACCCCGTGTTCGTGAGCGTCACCTGGGCCTGCACGACGCCGTCGGGCGCGACGACCGGGTCGATCACGCTCAGGTCGCCGTACTCGACGGTCGAGTAGGACAGCCCGTCACCGAAGACGAACTGCGGCTCCTGCGTCAGGTCGGCGTACCGGTTCCCGTGCTGCCCGCGCAGCTGGTTGTAGTAGACCGGTTGCTGGCCGACGTGGCGGGGAACGGAGATCGGCAGCCGTCCGGTCGGCTCGATCAGGCCGAGGACGAGCTCGGCGACGGCGCGGCCCCCGCGCATGCCGGGGTTGAACGCCTGGATGATCGCGGCCGCGCGCAGTGCCGAGGCCGGAAGCGTCGACGGCTTGCCCTGGACCAGCACGACGACGACGGGAGTGCTCGTGGTGACGAGGGCGTCGAGGAGCGCGATCTGGGCTCCTTGCAGGTCGAGCGTCGCGGTCGACTTGTACTCGCCGTTGAGGGCCACCGTGTCGCCCAGCACGACGACGGCGAGGTCGGCGGCGCTCGCCGCCGCGACCGCTGCGGCGAGCATCTCGGCGTCGACCGGGGCAGGGGAGAACACCGGACGTCGGATCTCCCCGTCCGGGAAGAACGCGCCCTCCGGATCCGGGACCAGCACCTGGATGTCCGCGCCACGTGCGGTCGTGACGGTCCAGCCCGCGGGCACCACGGCCCGGAACCCGTCGAGGACGGTCTCGACCAGCTCACGCGGCTGACCGTCGGGCATCCAGTCCGCCTGGCCCGAGGAGCCCGCCCAGTCGCCGAGCATCACGTCCGGGTCGTCCGCGTTCGGGCCGATGACCGCGACCGTCGCGGTGGGATGGCCGCCGAACGGCAGCGTGCCGTCGTTGGTCAGCAGCACCAGGGACCGGCGGGCGATCTCCAGGTTGAGCGCCGCGTGGTCGGCGCTTCCGATGACCACGGCCTGCCGCGCCGGGTCCGGCGCGCGCGGGTCCTCGAACAGCCCGAGCTCGAACTTCAGGCGCAGGATGCGCCGGACGGCGGCATCGACGTCGCGCTCGTCGAGCATTCCCCGTCCGACCGCCTCCTGCGCTGCCTCGAAGAACTGCGGGGTCGTCATGACGAGGTCGTTGCCCGCGCGGACAGCCACGGCGGCGGCCTCGACGTAGTCCGCGCACACGCGCTGCTCGTAGACCATCCGGCCGACGTTGTCCCAGTCGGTGATCAGCGTCCCGGTGAAGCCCCAGTCGCGCTTGAGGACGTCGCCCAGCAGCCAGGCGTTCGCCGTGATCGGCGTGCCGTCCATCGACTGGTAGCCGAGCATGAACGTCCGGCAGCCCTCGCGCGCGGCCCGCTCGAACGGCGGCAGGAACCACGAGACGAGCTTGCGCCGGCTGATGTCGGCCTCGCTCGCGTCACGACCGCCTTGGGTCTCGGAGTACCCGGCGAAGTGCTTCGCGCAGGCCAGGATCGCGGTCGGGTCGGTCAGGCCTGCGCCCTGGTAGCCGCGCACCATCGCCATGCCGAGCTCGCCGATGAGTACCGGGTCCTCGCCGAACGTCTCGTCGACCCGGCCCCAGCGCAGGTCCCGCGCGATGCACAGCACGGGGGAGAAGGTCCAGTGGACGCCCGTGGAGGCGACCTCGACCGCTGTCGCGCGGGCGACGCGTTCGACCAGGTCTGCGTCCCACGAGCAGGCCATGGCGAGCTGGGTCGGGAAGATCGTCGCGCCGGGCCAGAAGGAGTGTCCGTGGATGCAGTCGTCGGCCGTCAGCAGAGGGATCCCCAGGCGGGTCCCGGCGGAGAGCTCGATGGCCCGGTGCATCCGCTCGGGCGACGTGTGCAGGACCGAGCCCACGAGCTTCTGCGTGACGATGTCCTCCAGGTCGCCGCGGGCGTCGAGCTGGAGCATCTGGCCGACCTTCTCGGCGAGCGTCATCCGATCGAGCAGATCGTCGATGCGCTCCTCGACGGGCAGCGCCGGGTCGCGGTACGCGGGCGTCGTCATGCGCTCATCCTGCCGCGATCGTCGGCCGGTGGCACGGGACGACGAAGGCCACCACCGCGGTGCGGTGGTGGCCTTCGGCTGGTGCGGGTGTCAGGCCGGCTGGACGTTCTCGGCCTGCGGGCCCTTGGGGCCCTGGGTGACCTCGAAGGTCACCTTCTGGTTCTCGTCGAGGCTGCGGTAGCCCGAGGTGTTGATGGCGGAGTAGTGGACGAAGACATCCGCGCCGCCGTCGTCGGGAGCGATGAAGCCGAAGCCCTTCTCGCTGTTGAACCACTTGACGGTTCCCTGAGCCATGTTCTGTTCCTCTCGTGGTGCGGTCGTGCACGGCGCCGCGGGTGAGCAGCCGTGGGTTGCCGCTGGCCGAGCCGCACGGCACCTGGGTGCTGCGCGGGCCGCCCGGAGCGGGGTATCAATCCGCGGACGTCGTGAAACGATCGAGGAACTAATAAGTCAACCGTCGACGATGCTACAGCCTCGGAGCGCCCGGCGCGCGCGTCCGGGTCCCCGGAGTCGGGGGAGGCTCGTGAGGGAGCTGGTCGCCGGGATGTCCGGGGGGGGTGCTGCCCGGTGCGGTAGCCTGAGGCGTCACCGTTCCCGAGGCGCCACTGAGCCCGCGGTCGACGAACCCCCTTCGGTGCGGCACCTGAGGTGCGGCAC
Source organism: Actinomycetales bacterium (assembly GCA_017849335.1). Classification (GTDB taxonomy): domain Bacteria; phylum Actinomycetota; class Actinomycetes; order S36-B12; family S36-B12; genus UBA10649. The sequence continues at coordinate 5,946 of JAFIHP010000166.1, forward strand.
CGAGCACCCGGCCCAGTGACCGGGTGCGGTGCCACCGACCGGGACGCGCACCAGGCATGTGCTCGCAGCGCCGCTGACCACCGCGGACGACGCTCGCACCGCCACCACCGTCATTGAGGATTTCCATGACCGCCACTGCCGACGCCACCCGTGCGTCCACGTCGTCCTTCGCCGATCTCGGCGTGCCCGCCCGCATCGCCGACGTGCTCGACCACCAGGGCCTGACCTTCCCGTTCCCGATCCAGACCGCGACCTTGCCCGACTCCCTCGCGGGGCGCGACGTGCTCGGCCGCGGCCGCACCGGAAGCGGCAAGACCCTCGCCTTCGCGCTGCCGATCGTCGCTCGACTGGGAGTCGACAGCCGCCGCACCCGCCCGAACCGTCCGCGCGCCCTGGTGCTCGTGCCCACGCGGGAGCTGGCGACGCAGGTCCACGATGTCGTCGCACCGCTCGCGGCGCCGTCCCGCCTGACGGTGACCACGATCTTCGGTGGCGTCCGGCAGAACGGCCAGGTCCGGGCGCTCGACGCGGGCACCGACATCGTCGTCGCGTGCCCGGGGCGGCTGGACGACCTGATGCGCCAGGGCCACGTCGACCTGCGCGATGTCGAGATCACCGTGCTCGACGAGGCCGACCACATGGCCGACCTGGGGTTCCTGCCGGTCGTCCGCCGGATCCTCGACACCATCCCGCGCACGGGGCAGCGGCTGCTCTTCTCGGCGACGCTCGACAACGGCGTGGACGTGCTGGTGCGCCGCTACCTGGTCGATCCCGTGACGCACAGCGTCGACGACGACGCCACGACCGAGCCCGACATGGAGCACCACGTCCTGACCGTGACGAGGGAGGACAAGCCCGCGGTGGTCCGCGAGCTGGCCTCCGGGCAGGACCGCAGCGTCCTGTTCACGCGGACGAAGCACGCCGCCCGCAAGCTCGCTCGCGACCTCACGGTCGCCGGTATCCCGGCGGTCGACCTGCACGGCAACCTGAGCCAGAACGCCCGGGACCGGAACCTGTCCCGCTTCCGCGACGGCGAGGTCCGCGTTCTCGTGGCCACGGACGTCGCCGCGCGCGGGATCCACGTCGACGCGGTGGCCCTGGTGGTCCACGTCGATCCGCCGACCGAGCACAAGGCCTATCTGCACCGATCGGGCCGGACGGCCCGCGCGGGCGCCAGCGGCGTGGTCGTGACCGTCCAGACCGCCGATCAGCGGGCGGAGGTCGCATCGATGACCCGCAAGGCGGGGATCTCGCCGGCGCACGCGAATGTCGCTCCGGCGTCGCCGCACGTCCGGGTCCTCCTCGGTGCGCGGGCTGCTCGGGTCGAGCCCGTTCCCGCCGCGGTTCCGGCCCCCGTTGCGTCGCGGCGTGCGACATCACCCTCGCGGCGGCGTCGCGGCGCCTCCGGCGCCGGCGGAGGTCAGCGGGGCTCGGGCTCGCGCCCGGCTCGTCGTCCGGCCTGACGCGGGCCCGGGACCGGGTCGCACAGGCGAGCGAGCGCCGGCAGCGCGTCGAGGATCAGGTCCAGCTCGTCCTGGGTGAGCTGCGACAGGTGCTCGCTGAGCCAGACGTCGCGCGTGCTCAGGATGGTCGCCCGTTGCGTGAGGCCCGCGCGCGTCAGCCGAACA
>JAFIHP010000167.1 GCA_017849335.1 Actinomycetales bacterium
ACCTCGGCGCCGCTGTCGCTGAGGACATGGTCGCGCTCGCGTGGTCCGGCGTCGGCGCTGACCGGGACGACGGTCGCGCCGGCGGACAGGGCCGCGACGATGGCCGCGACGGTGTCGAGGGTGGGTCGCGCGACGACAGCGACCGTGCGGGCCCCGTGCCACGTCACGAGCTGCCGGTCCATCCGGACGCGCAGGTCGTCGCGCGTGGCACGCTCCCCGTCTACCGTGACGGCGCCGCCCGGGGTGCCGAGGAAGTCCATCCCGCCAGGCTACGAGGACGTTGTGCCGCGACGATCACGGGGACGAATGAACGAATCGCCGCCGGAACCGCCTCCCCTTCTTCGTTTGTCCCGGCTGCCGGGACAAACGAACGGGGGCCCTACGATCGCGCGGTGTCCAGCGACAGGTACGGCCGCTACGGCGACGACGTACTCGCCGCGGCGACGTCACGGGCGCCCAAGGTCAAGGACGTCGAGGCGACGGGCGGCCTCGTGGTCGAGTGCGCGTCCACCGGCTGGTGCGGCGCGGTCGTGGGCTGGCAGCGGGGTGCGGACGGCTGGGCCGTCGTCCTGGAGGACCGGGTCGGCACGCGTCGGCCGTTCGCGCTGCGGGGCTCGTTCCTGGTGGACGGTGTCCTGGTGCGTCTGACCCGCCCGGCCCCGACGCCGGCGAGCGCCGCACCCGCGCGCACCGCATCCGGGTCCTTCGCCGTCGCGGGCGCACGGGCGCGCGTGGCGCGCGCGTCGCGCATCTGGGTCGAGGGCAAGCATGACGCCGAGCTGGTCGAGCGCGTCTGGGGCGCTGACCTGCGCATCGAAGGCGTCGTCGTCGAGGAGCTCGGGGGTGTCGACGAGCTGGTCGACCGGCTCGCGGACTTCGGTCCGGGTCCGGGCCGGCGGGTCGGCGCCCTGGTCGACCACCTCGTGCCGGGCAGCAAGGAGACCCGGATCGCGCAGGAGGCCCGCCGCCGGTGGCCGGAGCACGTCCTCGTGCTCGGCCACCCGTACGTCGACGTGTGGCAGGCCGTACGCCCGCAGGCCGCGGGCATCGCGGCCTGGCCGGTCGTGCCGGTGGGCGTGCCGTGGAAGGACGGGGTGTGCGCGGCCCTCGGCTGGGGTGACGACACCGGCGCCGCCTGGCGTGCGCTGCTGCGGCGCGTGACCTCCTTCGCCGACCTGGAGCCGACGCTCCTCGGGCGGGTGGAGGAGCTGATCGACTTCGTGACCGACGAGCAGACAGGCGAGGACCACTGATGGCGACGAAGACCCGGCCGGCACTGCGGGTCGTGACGGCCAACCTCAACGGCGTGCGGGCCGCGCTGCGACGCGGGGGCCTGGCCTGGCTCGCGCAGTCGCAGGCCGACGTGCTGTGCCTGCAGGAGGTACGCGCGACGCACGAACAGCTGCACGAGGCGCTCGCCGACGGCGGCATCCACGGCTGGTACGTCGCGCACTCGCCGGCGCCCCAGCTCGGCCGGGCCGGTGTCGCGGTGCTCACGCGTGAGCAGCCGACCGCGGTGCGCGAGCGATGCGGGGTCACGGCGCTCGAAGGGCAGGGCCGCTGGATCGAGGTCGACGTCCCGTCGGCCGTGGGCCCGGTGACCGTGGTGTCCGTCTACGTGCACACCGGCGAGGCGGACACGCCGCGGCAGGTCGAGAAGTACGCGTTCCTGGACGCCATGGACGCACGGATGGAGACCCTGCGTCGGTCAGCGGCCCGCCGCAAGGGCCACGCGATCGTGTGCGGGGACCTCAACGTGGCCCACCGTGAGGTCGACATCAAGAACTGGAAGGGGAACCGCGGTAAGGCGGGGTTCCTGGAGGACGAACGGGCGCACTTCGACACCTGGCTCGCCCGGCACTGGGTCGACCTGGGTCGGGCGCACGGGGGCGAGGGACCGGGCCCGTACACGTGGTGGAGCTGGCGGGGTCAGGCGTTCGACGTCGACACGGGGTGGCGGATCGACTACCTGCTGGCGACGACCGGCCTAGCCGGTCGATGCCGCGCGGTGACGATCGGCCGTGCCGCGAGCTATGCCGAGCGATGGAGCGACCACGCGCCGGTGATGGCGGATTTCGCCTGACGGCTCCGGGGGAAGGTCCGAAGCGGGGAAGGCAGGTGCCGTCACCGGCCGCCGTGGTCGCTCGTCAGGGGATCAGACGATCCGGGAGAAGATCGCGTCGATCTCGGCGCGCTCGGACTCCGACATGGCACTGGCCCGCAGGGTCTGCCACTCGCGGTCGATCTGAAGGCGACGGGCTTCCTCGGGGTCGAGGGGCGCGGCGCGGAACATGTTGAAGGCCTTCGTGAAGGGCCTCATGGAGGATCACTCCCTATTCAGTGCTTCGGTGCTGGTTGCCGGGGTGTCCGGTCGATAACGATTCTATAACGCCGCTGACGGGAAAGCGATTTCTGCTGACGTGAAGTAGGCAACTTTCCGCAAGTTCTTGCAGGCGTCAGGCCCCCTCGGCGCCGTCGCCGAGGTGTGCCAGCATGTGCCTGGTCCCAGCGCCGCGCGAAGGAGTCGGTCATCCGCCGCATCACGTTCTCGCCGAAGGTGTTCGTCCCGCTGACGATGCTGTGCCGGGACCGGTGTGGGTACTGCACGTTCGCGCAGTCGCCGAGCCACCTGCCGGCCCCGTACCTGACTGAGGAGCAGGTGCTCGCGATCGCGCGGGACGGCGCGCGGGCGGGGTGCCACGAGGCGTTGCTGACGTTGGGGGAGGCACCGGAGGAGCGGTATCCGGTGGCGCGGGCCTGGCTGGACGAGCACGGGTTCGCGTCGACGGTGGCCTATGTCGCCCACGTGGCCCGGCTGATCCTGGACGAGACCGGGCTGCTGCCCCACGCGAACGCCGGCGCGCTGAGCGCCGCCGACCTCGCGACGCTGCGCAAGGTCTCGCCGAGCCAGGGCATGATGATCGAGACGCTGAATCCCTCGATCGCCGCGCACCGGGGGGCGCCGGACAAGACCCCGGAGCGGCGGCTGGCGACGCTGAACGCGGCGGGGAGGCTGGCGATCCCGTTCACCACGGGCATCCTGGTGGGGATCGGGGAGTCCCGGGAGGACCGGATCGCGGCGCTGGAGGCGATCGCCGCGTCGCACGCGGAGTTCGGGCACGTGCAGGAGGTCATCGTCCAGAACTTCGTGCCGAAGCCGGGCACGCTCATGCGCGACCATCCCGCGTGCTCGGTCGAGGACCTGGTCGACGCGATCGGGCTCGCGCGGGCGATCCTGCCGTCCGAGGTCGCGGTGCAGGCCCCGCCGAACCTCGTCGACGACCCCGGGATCCTGATCGACGCCGGTGTCGACGACTTCGGCGGGATCTCCCCGGTCACCGTCGACCACGTGAACCCGGAGCGGCCCTGGCCCGAGCTGGACGCCCTGCGCGCGGTCGTCGAGGCGCGTGGCCTCGCCCTGGTCCCGCGGCTGACGATCCACCCGCGCTACGCCCTGGACCCCGGCCGCTGGCTGGACCCGGACCTGAGGTTCGCGGTGCTGGACCGCTCCGACGCGGAGGGCCTGGCCCGCGACGACCCGGGCGCCACGTTCCCCGAGCGGTACGAGGCCGCGGCCAACGTCGGCACCGGCGCCGAGGTCATCCAGGTCGGGCGCCGGTCGACCGCCTGGTACTCCGGCGCGGACCGGCTCCCCCCGGTGATCATCCCGGGGCCCTCGCTCGCGGGTACGGCCGTGGCCGAGGTCCTCGCCGGCGTGCGCGCCGGCCAGGAGCCCGGCGTCGACGAGCTCGTCACGCTGTTCACCGCGCGCGGGCCCGAGGTCCCAGCGATCGCCGAGCTCGCCGACGAGCTGCGTGCCCAGGCAGCCGGCGACATCGTGACGTTCGTCCGCAACCGCAACATCAACTACACCAACGTCTGCACGTTCCGGTGCGCGTTCTGCGGTTTCTCCAAGGGCCCGGCCTCGCTCAACCTGCGTGGTCGTCCCTACCTGCTGAGCAACGACGAGATCGCCGCGCGCGTGGTCGAGGCGGCCGCCACCGGCGCGACCGAGGTGTGCCTGCAAGGCGGCATCCACCCCGACTTCGACGGCGACTACTACATCGAGGTCGCGCGCGCGGTGAAGGCCGCCGTCCCCACCATGCATGTCCACGGGTTCACCGCGCTGGAGGTCACCGAGGGTGCCCGCCGCCTGCGCGAGCCCCTGGCGGACTACCTGACCCGGCTCAAGGACGCCGGCCTGGCCTCGCTGCCGGGCACCGCCGCGGAGATCCTCGACGACCGCATCCGCGAGGTCATCTGCCCCGACAAGATCACGACGTCCGAGTGGCTGGAATGCCACGAGGTCGCACACTCGGTCGGCCTGCGCAGCAACGTCACGATCATGTTCGGCCACGTCGAGCAGCCCGTCCACTGGGCCAAGCACCTCGTCCGCACCCGCGACCTGCAGAAGCGCACCGGCGGGTTCACCGAGTTCGTGCCGCGGCCCTTCGTGCACATGGCTTCGCCGATCTACCTCAAGCGCCGCGCCCGCCGCGGACCCACCTGGCGCGAGGTCGTGCTCATGCACGCGGTGGGCCGCGTCGCGTACCACGGCCACATCGACAACATCCAGGCCTCGTGGGTCAAGCTCGGCGTCACAGGCGCGCAGCAGCTGCTGCGTGCCGGCGTCAACGACCTCGGCGGCACCCTCATGGACGAGTCCATCTCCCGCGCCGCGGGCGCCGCGCACGGCCAGGCGATCACCGAGGCCGAGTTCCGTGAGGTCGTCGAGCCGCTGGGCCGCACCCTCGTCGAGCGCACGACCCTCTACCGCCACCTCGGGCACACCCCCGACGGCCTGGTCGCCGCCGGCGTGTGAGCGTGCGAGGAGTGAGCGAACCGAGCCCCGCAGCGGGCTTGCCAGACAGCGCGTGAGCGTGGGCACGGCCCCGGAGGGTCGTCACTTCGTCGGCACGCCGGCCACGGCGCCGGGTCCCCTGGGTCCCGACATGCTCCGGGCGCTCGTCGGCATCCGCGCCGACCCGCTGGCCTACCTGGCGTCGGCCTGGCGCGAGTACGGCGACGTCGTCCAGTTCCCGATTCCGCGCCCGCCGAGCTATCTCGTCAACGATCCGGACGCGGTCTGGCAGGTCCTGGTCAACACCGGGCGCACGTACGGGAAGTCGACGATCCAGTACCGCAGCCTGGCTCTCGTCACCGGCGACGGCCTCCTGGCGGCGGACACGCCCGCCTGGCGCGAGCAACGTCCGTTGGTGCAGCCGGCGTTCCACCACCGCACGCTCGACCGCATCGTCGCGCACGTCGTCGCCGCGGGGGAGCGGGTGATCGACGAGTGGTCCCACAACGCCGCCGGCCTGGGGGCCGCCGGCGCCGTCGTGGATGTCGACGCGGCCATGATGCGTGCGGCGCTCGAGGTCGTCGGTCACGCTCTCTTCGGGACGGACCTGTCCCCGGACGCCGACCGGCTGGCCGCCGCGACGCTCGCGGCGCTCGACGTCGTCGTCGCGCGCGCTCGCGTGCCGATCACGCCGCCGGCGTGGGTGCCGTCGCCCGGCAACCTCCGGTTGCAGGCGGCCGTCCGCGAGCTCGACTCCGCCGTGCTCGCGATGGTCACGGAGCGCCGCCGAGGACCTTCGGGAGGCGAGTCGGCCGACATGATCGACCTCCTCCTCGCCGCCCGGACGGCAGACGGCCGCGCGCTCACGCGCCGGCAGGTGCGCGACCAGATCGCCACGTTCGTCGTCGCCGGCCACGAGACCGTCGCGACGGCGCTGGCGGGGGCCTGGGCGCTGCTAGCCGGCGACCCCGAGCGGCAGCGGTTGCTCGCGGCGGAGTCCGACACCGTGCTGGGCGGCCGGCCGCCCACGATGGCGGACGTCGTTCGCCTGCCGTACGCCCGCGCGGTGATGGACGAGGCCCTGCGCCTGTACCCGCCGGCCTGGCTGCTGACGCGCGCGACGCTGGAGCCCGTGCAGCTGGCCGGCGTCGACGTGCCGGCCGGGGCGCTGCTGATCATGTCGCCCTGGCTGCTGCACCGGCACCCGGACCGATGGGACCGTCCGGACGCGTTCGAACCCGAGCGGTTCCTGCCGGGCGCGGCCCAGACGGTCGACCGCACGGCGTTCTTGCCGTTCGGCGCCGGGCTGCGACAGTGCATCGGCCGCGACTTCGCCTACGTCGAGGGCGTGCTGCTGCTGGCCCAGCTCGCCGGCCGGATCGAGGTGTCGTACCCGCCCGGCGGGACCCTCCCGCGCGCCGAGCCGCTCGTCACGATGCGTCCCGTGGGCGGCGTGCGGCTGCGGGTGCGGGTCAGGCCTGGGTGATGTAGTCCAGCAACGCGCTGCGCTCGCTCTCGAGCTCGTCCAGGCGAGACTTGACCACGTCGCCGATGCTCACGATGCCGAGCAGGGCCCCGTCCGGATCGGTCACCGGGATGTGGCGCACGCGCTTGTCGGTCATCAGATGCATCAGCTCGTCGACATGCGCGTCGGGCGGTGCGCTGTACACCGTGGTCGTCATGATCGACGCGACCGAGCGGGCGAACGTGTCCGGTCCGTCCGCCATGGCTCGGACGACGTCGCGCTCGGACACGATGCCCGCGATCGTGACCCCGTCGCTGGAGACGACCAGCGCGCCGACGCGGTGCTCGGCGAGCCGCGCGATCAGCTGGGCGACGGTGGCCTCGGGCGGCACCGTCGCGACGAATCCGCCCTTGGTGGCGATGATGGTGGACAGCTGCATGGGCTCCTCCTATGCCGCGCCGTTGGCCCATGCTGCCGTGCTGTGTGACCGCTGTCACGTCCTGCGACGCGATCGTGACCGAACACCGGGTCATTCGGTGGCGTCGACGAGCTCAGCGAGTGACGTCCGCCGACGCGCCCTGGCCGAGCAGGGACGCGACACCGGCGTGCAGAAGGCCGTTCGTGGACAGCGCTGAACCGCCGACGAGAGCGTCGCCGCCGTCGAACGACGTCAGCAGCCCGCCGGCCTCACGGACGACCGGGACGAGAGCGGCCATGTCGTACGTCTCCAGGTGGGGCTCCGCCGCCACGTCGACCGCACCCTCGGCCACGAGCATGTGGGACCAGAAGTCGCCGTACGCCCGCTGCCGCCATGTGCCGTCGAGCAGCGTCGCCAGTCCGTCTCCCGCACCGCGCTCGGCCCAGCCCTGCGCGTCGGAGTACGAGAACGACGCGTCGGCCAGGTCCGCCACGGCGCTCACGCGCAGCCGACGCGGCTCCGGCGACGACGGGTCGGTCGCCCATGCACCCGACCCGGCCGCGGCCCACCATCGGCGGCCGAGAGCGGGAGCGGACACGACGCCGACGACCGGGTCGCCGTCGACCAGGAGGGCGACGAGCACGGCCCACACCGGGACGCCCCGCACGTAGTTCTTCGTCCCGTCGATGGGGTCGATCACCCAGGTGCGCGACGCGGCGCCGGCGGTGCCGTACTCCTCACCGAGGATCGCGTCGTCGGGGCGATGCACCGACAGGTGGTCGCGCAGTGCGCGCTCGACCGCGCGGTCCGCCTCCGACACCGGGGTCAGGTCCGGCTTGGTCTCGACGACGAGGTCCTCGGCGCGGAACCGGTACATCGCGATGGCGTCGCCGAGCGTCGCGAGCTGGAGGGCGAGGTCGAGGTCAGCGGACAGATCCGCGGTCGAAGTCACACCGGAAATGTATCCGCCGGTCCCTAGAGTGACTCCGTGGACAGCGTCTTCGACACCGTCGCCGGGCTGCCGTTGCACCCCCTCGTGGTGCATGTCGTCGTCGTGCTGCTGCCGCTCGCGGCTCTCGGCGCGATCGTGATGGTCACGTGGCCGCGGTTCAGTCGTCGGTACGGTCCGCTCGTCGTGATCGCGGGCGTGGTCGCGACGCTCGCCGCGTTCGTGGCCAAGGAGGCGGGCGAGGCGTTCGCGCTCCGTGTCGGGGTACCGCCGGAGCACGAGGAGTACGGGTCGTGGCTGCCGTGGGCGGCTGCGGCGTTCTTCCTGCTGCTGCTGGCGTTCTGGCTCGTCGACCGCGGCATCCCGATGAACCGGTCCCGCCCCGGCTGGGTGATCCTCCTCGGCGTCGTCCTGGTGCTGGCGTCCATCGGCGTGATCGTGCTGACGCTGGTCGTCGGGCACAGCGGTGCCGAGGCGGTCTGGGCGGGCGTCGTGCGGGCCGGCACGTGACGTCGCGGACCGTCGCCGTCGGGGACGCGATCGTCGCGTACGAAGTTGACGGGGACGGTCCGGGCCTCGTCCTCGTGCACGGCACCGGCGGCGACGGCCGCACGCACTGGGACCTCGTGGCCGCGGCGCTGCGTACGGGGCGGACGGTCGTGCGGCCGACGCTCTCCGGGTCGCCGGGCACGACGGACGGGGGCGGCCCGCTGACGCTCGACGCGCTCGCCGCGCAGGTCGTCGCTGCCGCGGACGACGCGGGACTCGCCGCCTTCGACCTCGTCGGCTACTCGCTCGGCGCGGCGGTCGCCGCGCGGCTCGCGGCGTCGGTGCCCGAGCGCGTCCGCCGGCTCGTGCTCGTGGCCGGGTTCGCGTCGGCGGACGACGCGCGGGCGCGGCTGGAGTTCGGGCTATGGCGCTCGCTGATCCGCACCGACCACGACGCCGCGGCGCGGCTGTTCATGCTGACGGGGTTCAGCCCGGCGTTCCTCGTCGCGATGGGCGAGGAGCAGGTCGAGGCGGCGGTGCGCGTCGGCGTCGAGGGCGACGACTGGGACGGGATGCTGCGTCAGGTCGACCTCGACGCGGTCGTCGACGTGCGTGCCGACCTGGCCCGCATCACCGCGCCGACGCTGTCGATCGGATGCACGCAGGACGCGATGGTCGGGGCGAGCCACGCCCGGGCAGTCGCCGCGCTCGTGCCCGGAGCGTCCTACGCGGAGGTCGACGCGGGCCACCTCGTGGTCTTCGAGGCGCCGCAGGCCCTTGCCGCGGAGCTCGACGCGTTCCTGCCCTGACCCCCGAGACGCCTGGAATGGTCGCTAAATTCGGACATATTGCTCTTTTGACGACCATTCCAGGCGTCTCGGGGGTGGGTCAGTAGTCGGAATCGGCGCGGCTGCGCAGGAGACGCTGCAGGGAGTCGATGCGGGCGGCGAGGTCGGGGGGTGC
>JAFIHP010000168.1 GCA_017849335.1 Actinomycetales bacterium
ATCGCGACTCCAGCGACGAGCGGCGTTCTCTGACTATGGCTCACCATAGTCAGGCATCCTGGGTGCTGACTATGGAACTGTCAAGTCAGGGGTAGGATGCCGGCATGGAGATCCACGTGGCCGGCCGCATCGCCGACGCCGACCGTGGACCGGCCCGCGAAGCCTGCTCGATCGAACGCGCCTTCTCGCTCGTCGGCACGCGGTCGGCGGTCCTCCTGCTGCGCGAGGCGGCCTACGGGACCCGCCGTTTCGACGACTTCGTCCGGCGCACCGGCCTCACGGAGGCCGTCGTCGCCGGCCGGTTGCGCGAGCTCGTCTCGGCCGGCGTCCTCGCCACCGAGCCGTACCAGGACGAGGGCAAGCGAACGCGGCAGGCGTACGTCCTGACCGACTCCGGACGCGAGCTCCTGCCCGTGCTCGTCGCGCTGGGCGCCTGGGGGCAGGTGCATCTGCCGCGGCGCGGCGCGTCCTTGACGCACCAGGGCTGCGGGGCGCTGGTCCTCAGCGACCTCACCTGCGAGAAGGGCCACGACGTCTCCGACGGCGACATCGTGGCCTCGGCCTGACGGCTCGCTACATGATCCCGCCGCCGCGCGCGTCGTCGCTCGACAGCCGCTGGGCGAGGTAGATCGGCACGATGCTGACGAGCACGAGGACGGCGGCGACGACGTTGACGACCGGTGCCTGGTTGGGGCGGAAGAGGTTCTGGTAGATCCAGATCGGCAGCGTCGTGATCCCGGGTCCGGCCGTGAACGTCGTGACGATGATCTCGTCGAACGACAGTCCGAACGCGAGGATCGCGCCCGCGACGAGGGCCGGCCGCATGAGCGGGAACGTCACGAACACGAACGTCCGCCAGCCGTTGGCGCCGAGGTCGGCCGACGCCTCCTCGACGCTGCCCCCCATGCGGCGGATGCGGGCGATCGCGTTGTTGTAGACCACGACGATGCAGAACGTCGCGTGCGCGATGATCAGCGTCCAGATCGTCAGGCCGCCGAGGAACGACGTGAACACGTTGTTGAGCGCGATGCCCGTCACGATGCCCGGCAGGGCGATCGGCAGGATCACCAGGAGCGACACCGACTCCCGGCCGAAGAAGCGGTACCGACCCAGGGCGAACGCGAGCAGCGTGCCCAGCACGAGCGCGACGGCCGACGCGACGACGGCCACGCCGATCGAGGTCAGCAGGGCGCTGCGCACGCCCTCACTGTCGATCGCCTTGCCCCACCACTCGGTCGTGAAGCCCGGCGGCGGCCACGACAGTGTCTTCGACGTGCTGAACGAGTTGACGAGGATGACGGCCAGCGGCACGTAGATGAACGCGAACGCGACGAGGGCGAAGAGCAAGAGGACGACCTTGGTGCCGCGGGACAGGGTCATGGCGCTACAGGTTCTCCAGCGCACCGGACTTGCGCACCACGAGCAGGTACAGCAGCACGATGATGACGGGGATCGTGGCGACCGCTGCGGCGAACGGCAGGTTCGTGACGTAGGTCGTCTGCACGACGTTGCCGAGCATGACCGTCTTCCCCCCGACGATCTGCGCGGTGATGTAGTCGCCGAGGCTGAGCGAGAACGTGAAGATCGAGCCCGCGACGACGGACGGGAAGATCATCGGGAGGACGACGCTGCGCAGCGTCCTGCCGTTGCGGGCGCCGAGGTCGGCGGACGCGTCGAGCATCGAGTCGGGCAGCCGGGTCAGTCCCGCGTACACCGGCAGGATCATGTAGGGCAGCCACAGGTAGGTCAGCGTGATGACGATCGCCGTGAAGCCGTACCCCGGGCCGGACAGCCCGAAGGGCTGCAGGAACCACGCCACGACGCCGTTCTCCGGCTGGAGCATCGCGCGCCACGCGTAGACCTTGACCAGGTAGCTCGCCCACAGCGGGGTCAGCACCAGCGCGACGAGCAGTGGCTGCCAGCGGCTGCTCGCGACGCGGGCCATGAAGAAGGCCAGCGGCACGCCGATCACCAGCGCGAGCACGGTGACCAGGACGGCGATCGACACCGTCCGCACCATCGTCTCGAGGTAGGCGGAGTTGGTGAAGACCTGCTGGAAGTTCTTGAGCGTGAACGTCTTGACGAGCTGGCCGGTGAAGTCGTTGACCGTCCAGAACGCCGTGAGGAACAGGGCCGCGAGGGACCCCAGGTAGACCACGACCAGCCACGCCATCGGCGCGGTCAGCAGCCCAGCCAGCCGCACACGCGGATGGCGGTAGCCGAACCCGCCTCGCTGCGTGCTGGTCGCGGTCGTCACCTGGGATCCCTCGTCAGCCGATCGTCACGAGCTGCGCAGCTCGGCCCACGCCGTGGACCAGTCGCTGTACGGCACGCACTGGGTGTCCGTCCGGCCGTCGAGGCAGTTCGCGGTCGGCGTGTTCCAGTAGTAGACGTCCTTCCAGTACTCGGTGTCGCCTGCGTGGTACGTGTCGCAGAACGTCTTGTCCGAGGTCAGGTCGCACGCCTTGGCGTTGGCCGGCGCCTCGCCGAACCACTCGGCGACCTGGGCGTTCGCCTCCGGCGACACGATCCAGTCGAGCCACTTGTAGGCGCAGTTGATGTTCGGCGTGTCCTTGGCGACCATCCACGTGTCGGACCAGCCGGTCGCGCCCTCCTTGGCCTTGACCGCCTCGACCGGGACGCCCTCGGACTTCGCGAGGTTCGCGATGACCTGCCACGACGTGCCGATCGTCGACGTCCCGGACTTGAAGGAGTCGATCGACTTCGTGTAGTCGCTCCAGTACTCGCCCACGAGCTCCTTCTGCTGCGTGAGGAGGTCCATCGCGGCCTGGAACTGCGTCTGGTCCAGGGCGTACGGGTCGGTGATCCCGAGCTCCGGCTTGGTCGCCATGAGGTAGACCGCGGCGTCGGCGATGAAGATCGGCGAGTCGTACGCGGTGACCGTGCCCTTGTACGGGGAGTCGGCCTCGAAGGTCGGGGCCCACGAGTCGATCGGACCGGTCACCTTGTCGGTGTTCCACATGATCAGGTTCGCGCCGCGGCCGTGGGGGATGCCGTACGCGACCCCGTCGACGCTGTTGAACTTCTGCATCTTCAGGTCCGGGAAGATGTCGGCGTAGTTGGGCACGAGGTCGGTGTTGACCGGCTGCACCGTGTCGCCGTAGATCAGCCGCAGCGTCGCGTCACCGGACGCCGACACGACGTCCCAGCCGCCGCCCTGCATGAGCTTGACGGCCTCGTCCGACGTGCCGAACGTCTTGACGTTGACCTGGCAGCCGGTCGCCTTCTCGAACGGGGTGACCCAGTCGACGGACGGGTCGGTCGAGCCGTCCTCCGCGTACCCGGGCCACGCGAGGATGTTGAGCTGGCCTTCGCCGTCGCCGACGGGTCCGGCGTACGCGGCTCCCCCCGGCGCCGCGGCCTGGCTCTCGGCCGGTGCGCTCGCGGCGCCCGAGCCTGCCGGCGCGCTGGACGCCGAGTCGCTGGAGCTGCTGCACGCAGCCAGCGCGAGTGCCGCGACGGAGCACGCCGCGGCGGTCTTCACCACACGCCTGGTTCTCACCCGTTCCTCCTCCTGCTTGTCGCCGCGGGTGGTCACCCGCGGCGGTCGACCGTCATCCGGCGATCTGGTACTCGAACCGCGGGTCCCACGACAGGCGGACCGCCGTGCCGCGCAGGTAGCCCAGGTCGGCGGACTCCTCGGCGTTCTGCCGCACTGCCATGAGGGTGTCGCCGCCGGGCAGGTCGACGACGAACCGCGTCGACATCCCGACGTAGACGACCTCGCGGACCGTCCCCCCGACCGTCCGCATGCCCTCAGCCGCCGGCTCGTCGGGCAGAAGCAGACGGATCTTCTCCGGCCGCACCGACCACGTGCCCGACCGTCCGACGACCGCGTGCGCGGTCTCGCCGTGCAGCAGGTTCGAGGTGCCGACGAACCCGGCGACGAAGGTCGTCGCCGGGTGCTCGTACACCTGCGTGGGTGTCCCGAGCTGGGCGATGGTGCCCTCGTTGAAGACGGCGATGCGGTCCGACATGGTCCGCGCCTCGTCCTGGTCGTGAGTCACGAACACGAACGTGATGCCGACGTCGCGCTGGATGGCCTTGAGCTCGACCTGCATCTGCTCGCGCAGCTTCAGGTCGAGCGCGCCGAGCGGCTCGTCGAGCAGCAGCACCTTCGGCCGGTTGACCAGTGCCCGCGCCAAGGCGACACGCTGGCGCTGCCCGCCCGACAGCTGTGACGGTGCCCGCTCGCCGTACTCGCCGAGCCGGACCGCGTCGAGCGCCTCCTGGGCCCGCGCCCTCCGCTCGGCGGCCGGCACCTTCTTGACCCGCAGGCCGTACTCGACGTTCTTGCGCACGCTCATGTGCGGGAACAGCGCGTAGTCCTGGAAGACGGTGTTGACGTCGCGCGCGTACGGCGGCCGGTCGGTCACGTCCGTCCCCGCGAGCTCGATCGTGCCCGCATCGGGCCGCTCGAAGCCGGCGATCATGCGCAGGACGGTGGTCTTGCCCGAGCCGGACGGCCCCAGCAGCGTCAGGAACTCGCCGTCGACGACGTCGAGGTCGACCCCGGCCACGGCACGCACGTCCCCGAACGAGCGGGTCAGTCCTCGAAGCCGGATGGCGGGCTCGCCCATGGCTGTGCACACCTCCTGGTCCGACGCCGCCCCCGCGGACGATCGCGGCACAGTACCGCCGGTCCGCGGTTTCCGCAGCCGGCCCGGCCTGAGCCAGGCGTGATCGTTACCGTTTCGTATGAATGGCGAGGGTTCTCGTTGTTACGCCGGAGTAACGGCGGTCCGCCCTCCCAGCACCGCAGCCCATGAATCCTCGGTCACCGGGGCCCGGGGCCATCCAGGCGATCCAGGGCCTGCGCCACCAGCGTCGCGCCCGGGTGCGTCCTCAGGTCTGGACGCGCGATGCGATCACGGGCGTCACGGGCAGAGAACAGGCGCCGATCGAAGCAGTGCCGGAGCACGTGCGGGAGCTGCTCGGGGCCGTACTCCGCCGCGATGTCTATGACGGTACGCAGCGCAGTCGTGCACCGGATGCCACCAACAATGGTGATGTCCGATTCGGGAATGTCGTCGTAGTGGACTATCAGATCGAACTCGTCGCCGAAGTGCACCTCGGCCGGACGGCCGTTGGCATCGACGAAGTAGCCGTCGGGGTGGTCGTCGAGTGGCATCGCGTGAGGCTACGGCTTCCTTCGTCGGTCTCCCGTCGGCTGTCCACAGGTCGAACCGCTTGTTCAGGAAGAACAGGTGCCGCCGCTCTCACAGGCCGCCTCCAGGCGCACCACGATCGCCTTCGACGTGGGGGTGTTGCTGCGGTCGGCGACGCTGTCGAGCGGCACCAGCACGTTGGTCTCCGGGAAGTAGGCGGCCGCGCAGCCACGCGCGGTGTCGAACGCGACGACCTGGAAGTCCGGCGCCCGCCGGTCGCCGTCCGCCCACTCGCTGACGAGGTCGACCCGGTCGCCGGCGGCCAGGCCCAGGGCGGCGATGTCGTCGGGATGGACCAGGACGACGCGCCGACCCCCGCGGATGCCTCGGTAGCGGTCGTCGAGGCCGTAGATCGTGGTGTTGAACTGGTCGTGGCTGCGGATGGTCTGCAGCAGCAGCCGACCCGGCGGTACGCGCAGGACGCGGAGCGGGCTGACCGCGAACTGCGCCCGGCCGGTCGCCGTGTCGAACCGGCGTTCGTCGCGCGGCCCGTGCGGGAGCGTGAAGCCGTTGGGCTGTCGAACGCGCCGCTCGTAGTCGTCGTGGCCGGGGACGACACGCGCGATGCGCTCGCGGATCCGCGCGTAGTCCCCCGCGAGCGCGGTCCAGTCGACAACGTCGTCGCCGAGAACGCGCGTGCCCAGCGCGCACACGATGTCGACCTCGCTGCGCAGGTGCGGCGACGCGGGGGCGAGGCGGCCCTGCGACCGGTGCACGACGCCCATCGAGTCCTCGACCGTGACGAACTGCGTCGTGCCACCCGCGTCGTCGCGATCGGTGCGACCGAGGGTCGGGAGGATGAGCGCCCGCCGACCGGTCACGGTGTGCGAGCGGTTGAGCTTGGTCGAGACCTGCACGGTCAACGCGCAGCGGCGCATGGCCGCCTCGGTCGCCGCGCTGTCCGGCGTCGCGCGGATCCAGTTGCCGCCCATCGCCACGAACACGCGCACAGCACCGTCGCGCATGGCGCGGATCGCATCGACGGTGTCGTACCCGTGGCGGCGGGGCGGGGAGAATGCGAACTCGGCGCCGAGGCGGTCGAGCCACGCGTCCGGCATCTTCTCGTAGATGCCCATCGTCCGGTCGCCCTGGACGTTGGAGTGCCCGCGCACCGGGCACACGCCCGCGCCCGGACGGCCGATATTGCCCTGCAGCAGAAGGACGTTGACGATCTCCTGGATCGTCGCCACCGCGTCCCGATGCTGGGTCAGGCCCATCGCCCAGCAGGCGATGACGCTGCGCGCGGTCAGGAACTCGTGCGCGAGCCCCTCGATCTCGTCGCGCGTCAGCCCGGTCGCGGCGAGCACCTCGTCCCAGTCGAGGGCGCGCAGGTGCTGCGCGTACGCGTCGAAGCCCGACGTGTGCAGGTCGACGAAGGCCCGGTCGACGACGGTTCCCGGCGCGGCGTCCTCGGCGTCGAGCAGCAGCCGTCCGACGGCCTGGAACAGCGCGTGGTCGCCCCCCAGCCGCACCCGCACGTGCCGGTCGGCGAGCCCGGTGCCACGGCCGACGTACGTCCCAGGGCGCTGCGGGTTGCGGAACTCGATGAGCCCCGCCTCGGGCAGCGGGTTGATCGACACCACTCGGGCGCCGCGGCGCTTCGCGGCCTCCAAGGTCGCGAGCATCCGCGGATGGTTGGTGCCCGGGTTCTGGCCGACGACGAGCACGAGGTCGCACGCCGCGAAGTCCTCGAGCAGGACCGAGCCCTTGCCGATGCCGATCGACTCGGTGAGCGCGACGCCGGACGACTCGTGGCACATGTTCGAGCAGTCGGGCAGGTTGTTGGTTCCCACCACGCGCGCGAACAGCTGGTAGACGAACGCGGCCTCGTTGCTCGTGCGGCCGGACGTGTAGAACACCGCCTCGTCCGGCGAGGCGAGCGCATGCAGCTCCTCGGCCACCACGTCGAGCGCCTGCTCCCACGACACCGGCCGGTAGTGAGTGTCGTCGGCGTCCAGGAGCATCGGGTGCGTGAGCCGGCCCTGCTGGCCGAGCCAGTAGTCCGACCGCGTCGCGAGGTCGGCGACGGCGTGCTCGGCGAAGAAGTCCGGACCGGCCGTGCGAGCCATCGCCTCCTCGGCGACGGCCTTGATGCCGTTCTCGCAGAACTCGGCCACGTGCCGGTGCGCCGGGTCCGGCCACGCGCAGCCCGGGCAGTCGAATCCCTCCTGCTGGTTGATCCGCAGCGCCGTGCGGACCCCGCGGGAGACCCCGAGCTTGCTCGTGACCTCGGACGCGACGTGGAGCAGCGCCGGCACGCCAGCGGCGGACGTCGCCGGCGCCGACACCCGTGCCTCGTCCTGGCGCGGGTCGTCGCGCGGCGCGCGCCTCACCACGATGTCGCCGCCGGAGGAACGGCGTCAGAGGCGACGCGGTCGTCGGGGCCGGAGTAGACCGTCATGCGCGCGTCGCGGGCGAAGCAGGCCAAGGTCAGGCCGGCCGCACGCGCCGCCTCGACGGCCCGGCTGGTCGTCGCGGAGACCGACACCAGCGCGGGCACGCCCGCGGCGATGGCCTTCTGCACGATCTCGAACCCGGCCCGTCCGCTGACGACGAGGGCGGCCGGGGTGCGGCCGTCGAGCAGTGCCCGGCCGACCACCTTGTCGACCGCGTTGTGCCGGCCGACGTCCTCCCGCACGGCGAACAGCCCTCCGTCGCCGTCGGCGAGACCCGCGGCGTGCAGGCCGCCCGTGCGACGGAACACCGGCTGGGAGGACCCGAGCCGATCGGGCAGCGCGGCCAGCACCGGCAGCGGCGGCGGGAGGACCGGCCACGGGCGCGCGCGGGCGGCGGCGACGAGCGCGTCGAGGTCGTCGCGCCCGCACACGCCGCACGCGCTCGTCGGCCGGGTCACCCGGCCCAGCCGTGACGCGTCGACGTCCACGTCGTCCGCGACCGTCAGGACGACGCGCGCGCCGGACTCGCAGCCCGGGTCCGCGACGACCGACCGGATCTCGGACGCGCCGGTGACGACGCCCTCGCCCACCGCCAGGCCGACGGCGAGCTCGTCGTCGTCGCCAGGGGTGCGCATGGTCGAACCGAGGACGTGCTCGTCCCCACGGTGGCGCAGCAGGACGGTGAGCGTCTCCTCGACCACGACCTCGTCCGCGAACTCCTCGACCCCCGTGGAGCGCCAGCGCCACGCCGTCCGGGTCGCCACGGCCGCGACCGCCCCGTCGACGACCCGCAGCGGCAGCACCCGTCGATTATGGAGGGACCGGCCCGCCCTACCACCCCTGCCACCCCCACCCCGTTTCTCCCGCGTCG
>JAFIHP010000169.1 GCA_017849335.1 Actinomycetales bacterium
CGACGCAGCAGTCGAAGCGGCGGGTCGGTGACCGTGTAGACGGTCTCCGCGATGATCAGCAAGACGCCCGATGGCCGCCAGTCCCGCGCGAACACCTGCACCAGGTCCAAGATCAGCCGGCCGATCATCACCAGCCAGTACAGCCACAGGACGGTCGCGAGCACCTGACCGACGGCGCTCATCGACTCACTCCTTCATCAGTGTTCGGCAACCGGCTTCGGCGCCGACGGGCCGGGATCCGGCACGGTCAGCTCTGGTTGAAGAACCCGGTGTCGCTGGCGACCTGCGCGCGTGCCATGTCGCCGACGTCGACGTTGGCCGGAGAGAGCAGGAAGACCTTGTTCGTGATGCGGTCGATCTTGCCGTGCAGTCCGAACACCAGCCCGGCAGCGAAGTCGATGATCCGCTTCGCGTCCGGGTCGGCGAGCTCGGACAGGTTCATGATGACCGGCACGCCCTCGCGGTACTCCTCGCCGATCCGGCGTGCGTCGTTGTAGCTGCGCGGGTGGATCGTCTCGATCCGCGTGATGTCGGCTGCCGGGGCGTAGGCGCCCGCCGGGCGGCGCGAGGGCTGCGGGGCCGACGTCGGGTGGGACGGCGGCGGGGCGTCGCTGCGGAAGGTACGGACGGCCCGCGTGTCGGTACCTCGGGGGTCGGTGATGGGTCGGACGCTTCCCCCCGACGAGTACCGATCGTCGGGAGCCCGGTCGTACCGGTCGTCGTAGCCCCGGGGCGACGGACGCGTCTCCCGAGCAGACCGACGCGCCGCGTCGTAGTCGTAGTCGTCCTCGTACGCGTCCTCACCGTGGTCTTCGACCAGGCCCAGGTACACGGCCATCTTGCGCATCGCGCCAGCCATTTCCTGTCGTCCTTCCGTTGGTCGAGCGGAGTGCCGCGACACGCCGCAATTGTGGAGATTAGTGCACGTACTCGCGGTCTCCGAGCACCGCGCCCCCGACGCGAACCTGTGTCGCCCCATGTGCGATGGCTTCTTCGAGGTCCCCGCTCATGCCGGCCGAGACGACGGTTGCGTGCGGATGCGACTCGCGCAACGTCGCCGAGACGCGTGCGAGCCGCGCGAAGGCCGCGTGCGGGTCGCCGGGGTACGGGGCCACGCCCATCACGCCGCCCAGCTGGAGCGCGTGGGCGGACGCGATCTGGTCAGCGAGCGCCGGGACCTCCGCGGGCACCGCTCCCCCACGATCGGGCCGGGTCGGCTCGTCGAGTGCCACCTGGACGAGGACCTCCAGCCGCCGGCCGGCGGCCTGCGCGGCGCGGTCGAGCGCGGGCACCAGGTCGACCCGGTCGACCGACTCCACGACGTCGGCCCACCGGGCGACCGACGCGGCCTTGTTGCGCTGCAGCTGGCCGATCATGTGCCAGCGAAGCTCCTGCCCGGCGGCGCACTCGGCCCGTTTCGTCCGGGCCTCCTGGTCGCGGTTCTCACCGACGTCGGTCACGCCGAGGCGGGACAGCAGATCGACATCGGAGGCCGGGAAGGTCTTCGTGACGACGACGAGCCGGACCGGGTCGGTCCGTCCGGCCGCGATTCGAGCGGCGTCGATGCGGCCCTGCACGCGACCCAGGTTGACCCGGAGCTCCTCCAGGCGCGTGCCGGCGGGGCTCATGCCCCTCCTCCCGCGCGAGCGACGACCAGGCCCTGACGACCGGTCACGCCGTCGCGGCGGTAGGAGAACAGGTCGGGGTCCTCACGCGTGCACCGCGGCGAGCGGGCGACGACGGCGGTGGGCGACAGCTCCTGGACCCGCTGCACGACACCGGCCGCGACGTCGATGCCCGGCTGACCGTCGGCGCACCGCACGAGAGCCGCGGCAGCCACGGCGGCCGTCCGGGATCGGCGCACCTCCTCGGCCCGTTCGTCCGGGACGGGATAGCAGGTCCCGCAGACGGCCGGCCCGACGACGGCGGCAGCGACTGCGACCCGACGCGCCCGCAGGGCCGCGACGGTCTCGCCCACGACGTCGTGGACCAGGCCCTGCCACCCGCAGTGCACCACGGCCACGGTCCGGTCGTCGTGACCGAAGAGCGCGACGGTCGCGCAGTCCGCCGCGAGGGCGGCGATCGCCAGGCCCGGCCGGTCGGTCACGAGGGCGTCGACGCCCGCGACCTCGCCCGGTTCATCGACGAACGCGACCGCGTTGCCGTGCACGGCGTCCATCACGGCGAGGTCGGTGGTGTCGACCAGTGCGGCGAGGAGCGCGCGGTTGGCAGCCACAGCGTCCGGATCGTCGCCGACGTGGCCCGCGAGGTTCGCGCTCGCGAACGGCCCGGTGCTCACGCCCCCATCCCTCCCCGTGGCCGCCCAGGCGGCCGATCGGCCGTCCCGGGTGCGCGCCGGGACGACGCCGGAGGCGACGGCGGTCAGTGCCATCGGCTACTTCAGGAAGTCCGGGATGTCCAGGTCGTCGTCCGCGTCGTCGAACACGATCGTGCGCGTGGGCGCGCTGACGACCGCCGGGATCTCCCCGGTCTCGCGAAGCTTCGCCGTCCCTCCGCCGGTCGAGGCGGCCGCCGAGGCACCGCCGCGACGCGCCGGTGGCTCGCCGCCGTCGAAGCCGGCGGCGATGACGGTCACCCGCACCTCGTCTCCGAGCGTGTCGTCGATGACAGCGCCGAAGATGATGTTCGCGTCCGGATGCGCGGCATCGGAGACGAGCCGGGCCGCCTCGTTGATCTCGAACAGGCCGAGATCGCTGCCTCCGGAGATCGACAGGAGCACCCCGTGCGCGCCGTCGATGCCCGCCTCCAGGAGCGGGCTGGAGATCGCCTTCTGCGCTGCCTCGACCGCGCGGTCCTCGCCGCGTGCCGACCCGATGCCCATGAGGGCGGAGCCGGCCGCGTGCATGACGCTCTTCACGTCGGCGAAGTCGAGGTTGATCACGCCGGGCGTCGTGATCAGGTCCGTGATGCCGGACACGCCCTGCAGGAGGACGTGGTCGGCCTGCCGGAAGGCGTCGATCATGGAGATGCTGCGGTCCGCGAGCGACAGCAGGCGGTCGTTCGGGATGACGATGAGCGTGTCCACCTCCGCCCGCAGCGCGTCGACCCCGGTCTCGGCCTGGGACTGCCGCCGACGGCCCTCGAAGCCGAAGGGGCGCGTCACCACACCGATCGTCAGCGCGCCCAGCGAGCGCGCGATCCGGGCCACCACCGGGGCGCCGCCGGTCCCGGTGCCGCCACCCTCGCCCGCGGTGACGAAGACCATGTCGGCCCCCTTGAGGACCTC
>JAFIHP010000170.1 GCA_017849335.1 Actinomycetales bacterium
CAGCCCGATCATCGCGGCCAGCATGAACAGGCCGCCGACGAGGCTGTAGAGCAGGAACTTGACCGCCGCGTAGGAGCGCTGGACGCCGCCGTACCGGCCGATCAGGAAGTAGACCGGGATGAGCATGACCTCGAAGAACACGTAGAACAAGAACACGTCCAGCGAGGCGAAGACGCCGATCATCAGCGACTCGAGGACGAGGATCAGGGCGAAGTAGCCCTCGACCGCGCCACGGCTCCCGTCGACGTCGTTCCAGCCGGCCAGGACCACGACGGGCACCAGGACCGCCGACAGCGCGATCAGCACCAGCGCGATCCCGTCGATGCCGACGGAGTACGAGATCCGAAAGCTCGGGATCCACTGGTGCGACTCGACGAACTGGAACGGATCCGCCGAGTCTCCGTCGAACTGCAGGGCCATCACGACGACCAGGACCAACGTCACGAGCGAGAAGCCGAGCGTCACGGCCTTGGCCGTCGCCGGCTTCGCCTTCGGCAGGGCGGCCACGATGAGGCTGCCGACCAGCGGCACCACCATCAGCGTGGTGAGCCAGGGGAAGTCGTTCACGAGACCCTCACCAGGAACAGGGCGAGGACGACGAGCACGGCGCCTCCCACCATCGACAGCGCGTACGAGCGAGCGAATCCGGTCTGGTATCGGCGCAGCCGGCCGGACAGCCCGCCGACGAACGCCGCACTGCCGTTGACGATGCCGTCCACGCCCTTGTTGTCGAACCACACCAGCCAGCGCGACGAGTGGTAGACCGGCCGGACGACGAGCGCGTCGTTCACCTCGTTGCCGTAGAGCTCGTTGCGAGCAGCGCGCGTGAGCCACGAGCCGTGCGGGGCCTCGACCGGGACCTCACGCCGCGCGTACATCGTCCAGGCGATGGCCGCACCGATGAGGACCAGCGCCAGCGTCACGGTCTCGTAGACCCACGACGGCAGCGGGAGCGGAACCTCCTGGAGGCCGGTCACCGGTTCCAGCCAGGTCTCGATGTTCCCCCAGTAGACCAGGCTCATGCCGAGGAACGCGGCGCCGATGGCCAGGATGACCAGGGGGATCGTCATGACCTTGGGCGACTCGTGCGGGTGCGCGTCGTCCTCCCAGCGAGCCTTGCCGAAGAACGTCATCGCGACCAGGCGGGTCATGTAGAAGCCCGTGAGTCCCGCGGCGAGCATCGCGAGGATGCCGATGACCGGGCTGCGCTCGAACGACGCGTGGATGATGTCGTCCTTGGAGAAGAACGCCGACAGCGGCGGGATGCCGATGATCGTCAGGTAGCAGACGATGAACGTCCCGGCGGTGATCGCCATCACCGTGCGAAGCGCGCCGAACCGGCGCATGTTGACGTTGTCGTTCATGCCGTGCATGACGGAGCCGGCCCCGAGGAAGAGCCCGGCCTTGAACACGCCGTGGGTCAGCAGGTGGAAGATCGCGAAGACGTAGCCGATCGGGCCCAGGCCCGCCGCGGTGACCATGTAGCCGATCTGGCTCATGGTGGAGCCGGCGAGCGCCTTCTTGACGTCGTCCTTCGCGGAGCCGATGACCGCGCCCATCCACATCGTGATCAGGCCGATGATGATGACCGCGACGGCGGCCCACTCGGCGGCGGTGAAGATCACGTTGCTGCGGACGATCAGGTAGACACCGGCCGTGACCATGGTCGCGGCGTGGATGAGGGCCGACACCGGGGTCGGGCCCTCCATGGCGTCGAGCAGCCAGGCCTGCAGGGGGAACTGGGCGGACTTGCCGCAGGCCGCGAGCAGCAGCAGCAGGCCGATGGCCGTCAGCGTTCCCTCGCTCGCCTCGCCGGCGGCGCCGAAGACCGGGCCGAACGTGACCGATCCGAACGTCGCGAACATCAGCATGATCGCTAGACCGAGGCCGACGTCGCCGATCCGGTTGATGACGAAGGCCTTCTTCGCGGCCGCCGCCGCCGAGGGCTTGTGCAGCCAGAAGCCGATGAGCAGGTAGCTCGCGAGGCCGACGCCCTCCCACCCGACGTACATCAGGAGGTAGTTGTTCGCGAGGACGAGGAGCAGCATCGCGGCGACGAACAGGTTCAGGTAGCCGAAGAACTTCCGCTTGTTCGCGTCGTGCGCCATGTACCCCAGGGAGTACACGTGGATGAGGGTGCCCACGATCGTGATGAGCAGGACGAACACGATCGACAGCTGGTCCAGCTGGAACGCCATGTCGGCCTGGAAGCCGCCGACGAAGACCCAGGAGTACAGCGTCTGGCCGATCGAGCGTTCCTCGGCGGAGTGCCCCATCATCGAGACGAGCATCGCGATGCCGAGGACGGCAGACGTCGCGACCGTGAGGATCGCCAGGTAGGGGCCCCACGCGTTGGTGCGACGGCCGCCGACGAGCAGCACCGTCGCGCCGGCCAGCGGCAGGGCGATGAGCAGCCAGATGAGGGAGAACACCCCCTCGGCGGGCATGAGCTCGGTCACGTTCGGGTCCTATCCTTCGCGGTCGTTCGCGGTCAGTACTTGAGCAGGTTCGGTTCGTCGATCGACGCCGATCGACGCGTGCGGAAGATCGTCACGATGATCGCGAGGCCGACGACGACCTCGGCAGCGGCCACGACCATCACGAAGAACGCGACGACCTGTCCGTCGAGGTTGCCGTTCATCCGGGCGAACGCGACGAACGCGAGGTTCGCGGCGTTGAGCATGAGCTCGACGGACATGAACACGATGATCGCGTTGCGCCGCACGAGCACGCCGATGGCGCCGATGCTGAACAAGATCGCCGACAGCACGATGTAGCTGGACGGGTTCATTCGGTCGGCCCCTCCGTGATCTGGTGGACCTGCTCGATGTCGACGCGGTCCAGCGGCCGCTCGTCGCCACGAGCGCGGACGGGCGCCGGCACCGAGACGTCGCTCGTGCTCCCGTCGGGGAGGATCGCCGGCGTGTCCACCGCGTTGTGCCGGGCGTAGACACCCGGGTTCGGCAGGTTGCCGACCGGTCCGTCACCGAGGACCCGGGCCACCGCGAGGTCACGCTGCGACGGCGCGGGCTTCCACCGGTCGCGGTGCGCCAGCACCATGGCACCCATGGCGGCAGTGATCAGCAGGCCGGACGTGAGCTCGAACACCAGCAGGTACTTGGTGAAGATCAGGTGCGCGATCCCTTGCACGTTGCCGCCGTCCGCCGTGTTCGCGGCGTCCAGGCCCTGTGCCGGCACTCCGGAGAGCGCGCTGCCCAGCCCCCAGATCAGGAGGATCGCCAGGCCCACGGACAGCAGCGTCGCTGCCAGCCGCTGTCCCTTGATCGTCTCGATGAAGGAGGCGGACGCGTCGACGCCGACGACCATGAGGACGAACAGGAACAGCATCATGACCGCGCCGGTGTACACGACGACCTGGACCATCCCGAGGAACGGGGCGGAGTTCGCGAGGTAGAGCACCGCGAGGTTGATCATCGTCAGGGCGACCCACAGAGCGCTGTGCACGGCCTTGCGCGACAGCACCATCCCGAGGGCTCCGGCCACCGCGAGCACCGCGCACACCCAGAACACGACGACCTCGCCGGTGTTCACGTCGGTCACTGCCTCGCTCATGGCGCCACCTCCTGGGCCGGCGTCTGGGTGACCTGCTCCGCCGTCGCGCCCTTGACGGTGTTCGCGTAGTAGTCGCGCTCGGTCGTGCCCGGCACCATCTCGTGCGGCGGGGCGACCATGCCCGGCAGCAGCGGGGCCAGCAGGTCCTTCTTCTCGTAGATCAGCTTCTCGCGGCTGTTGTCCGCGAGCTCGTACTCGTTGGTCATCGTGAGCGCCCGGGTCGGGCACGCCTCGATGCACAGTCCGCACAGGATGCAGCGCAGGTAGTTGATCTGGTAGACGCGTCCGTACCGCTCGCCCGGCGAGTACCGCTCGTCCTCGGTGTTGTCGGCACCCTGGACGAAGATCGCGTCGGCCGGGCAGGCCCAGGCGCACAGCTCGCAGCCCACGCACTTCTCCAGGCCGTCCGCCCAGCGGTTGAGCTGATGGCGACCGTGGAAGCGAGGCTTGGTCGGGACCTTCTCGTCGGGGTACTGCTCGGTGACGACCTTCTTGAACATCGTCAGGAAGGTGACTCCGAACCCCCGGACGACCTGGGGCAGCTCAGCCATCAGGAACCTTCCGTCTCGGTCGAGGGCAGGGTCGCGACGGTCGAGTCCGCGGGGACCGCCTGCACGACAGGTCCCCTCCCGGCCGCCGCCCGGCGCGAGGTGTACACGAACTCCTGTC
Organism: Actinomycetales bacterium; assembly: GCA_017849335.1. Classification (GTDB taxonomy): domain Bacteria; phylum Actinomycetota; class Actinomycetes; order S36-B12; family S36-B12; genus UBA10649. Next base: position 4,243 of record JAFIHP010000170.1, read on the forward strand.
CGGGCATCGGCGGGACGGGGTATCCGCCGGCCATCGGGTCGAAGCCGGCCGTCTGCCGCTCGGCCTCAGCCTTCTCCTCCTCCTCCGCGCGGGCGTCGGAGCGGCGCTGGAGCAGCCACGAGCCGACGAGCAGGATCGCGATCACGACCGCGCCGACGATCAGGATGTCGCGGGTGGAGAAGGTGACGTCGTTGCGCATCGCCCGCGCGAGCGCCACGATCATGATCCAGGCGATCGAGACCGGGATAAGCACCTTCCAGCCGAAGCGCATGAACTGGTCGTAGCGCATCCGCGGCAGGGTTCCGCGCAGCCAGATGAACACGAAGATGAAGATCTGGACCTTGATCAGCCACCACAGCATCGGCCACCAGCCCGAGTTGGCGCCGTCCCACAGGGACAGCGGCCACGGGGCCATCCAGCCGCCGAGGAACAGCGTCGTCGCCAGCGCCGAGACGGTGACGTCG
>JAFIHP010000171.1 GCA_017849335.1 Actinomycetales bacterium
TACGCCGAGAACGTCGTGGCGCTCGCTCACGCGCACGCGGCGGGGGCCTCCGAGGCACTGCTCTCGAACAGCCGTGACGAGCTGTGCGAGGGAACAGGGTCGAACGTGTTCGTCGTCGTCGGCGGACGAGCCCTCACCCCGCCGCTGGACAGTGGGTGCCTGCCCGGCGTCACGCGGGAGCTGGTGCTGGAGTGGTTCGGCGCAGCCGAGGCGGACCTACCCATGCGGGTGCTCGCCGAGGCGGACGAGGTGTTCTTGACGTCCTCGACGCGCGACGTGCACCCGCTCGTCCGGGTCGACGGCCGGACGTGGCCGACCGCCGGCCCGGTGGGCGCGCGGCTGCGGGCCGAGTTCGCGGCGCGTGCCGGAGCCGACATCGACCCCTGAGTGGCGTCACGCGGCGCGCGCGCGTTCTCGGCGGCCGATGAGGTAGCCGCCGACGGCCAGGGCGGCCAGGACCGCGAGCGTGCCGAGCGTGAACGACTCGACGGTCGCCTGCGACAGCCCCCAGGTCGCGGCGAAGTCGTAGTCGATCCCGATCAGGTGCTCGAGGAGCCCAGGCGCCACGGCCACCACCGTTCCGAGCGCGATCCACGCCAGGACCACGACCGTCACGACCCAGGCGCCGGCGGACCCGAACGGCACCCGGTACGGGCGCGGGACCGCCGGGTAGCGGCGGCGCAGCGCGAGCATCGTGGGCACGATGAGCAGGTACGACAGCAGCAGCGTCGTCGTGGCGATCGTGAGCACGACGAGGAACAGGCTCGCCGCGTCGCCGGCATCGTCGGTGAGCAGGAGCAGCGCAGCTGTCATGAACGCCGTCGCGACGAGGCCCGACAAGAGGTTGACCCGCAGGGGAGTGCCGAAGCGAGGACTGAACCGCCCGAACCAGGCCGGGAAGGCGCCGTCGGCGCCCGCGATCGCCTGCATGCGGTCGGTGGCGACCATCCACGCCGCGCCCTGGGTCAGGAGCACCACGACGAACGTCGCGGCGGCGAGCGCCGTCATCGCCGAGGCCCCGGCCCCGTAGACGCTGAAGACCTGGCTCACGCCGGCCATGAACCCGTCGATGCCGGTGATCTGATCGGCCGGGATCACGCAGAAGACCGCGAGAACGGGAAGCAGGTAGACGGCAGCGGCGACGACGCCGGAGCGTCCGATCGACACCGGCATGTCGCGGGCGGGGTTGCGCATCTCCTCCGCGGCTCCGGAGGCAGCCTCGAAGCCGGACAGGGCGAACAACAGGATCGGCGCGATCCCCAGGAACCCCGCAAGGGTCGGGCTGAAGAATCCGGCGGGCAGAGGCTGGATCCCGTGTCGGAAGGCGTAGACGAGTGTGGTCCCGGTGAACACCACGACGAGCACGAGCTTCGCGATCGCGCCGACGTTGACGACCCACTTGCCCTGGCGCAGGCTGATGACGGCGACAGCGATCGCCAGCCAGATGAATGCCGCCTGGAACAGCCACGTCGAGATGGAGGACGAGCTGAGGTCGACGAGGTACTGCGAGACGGTGGCGGCCGCGAGGGCGGCCAGTGTGCCGCCCAGCCAGATCGGGTTCGTCACCCAGTAGAAAAACACGGCGAGCGCGGCTGCCAGCCGCCCGAACGCCAGCCGGACCCACACGTACGGTCCGCCCTCGTCGGTGAAGGCGGCGGACAGCTCGGCGAACAGCAGCGCGTACGGCAGGAGGAACAGGACGACGAGGACGAGCATCGCGACGAACGCGGTGCCGCCACCGGCGGCGACCGTCCCGATCGTGTCGACCGACACGACGGCGGCGATCGCCAGGAGGAACAGGTCGAGCCGCCCGAGCGAGCGGCGCAGCACCACGTTCAGTGCTGCGCCGCTCGGCGCCTGCGGCGTGGAGGTCGGCGCACCCATCGCCGAGCTCCGTCGCGCTACCGGACTCGGTAGGTGCGGTTGAGGACCATCCGGTTCCACTGACCCGGGACGGCCGCCGCGATGGCCCGCACGTTGCAGTCACCGTTGCGGGCCGCGTGCAGGCGAACCGCACCGTTGGCGGGGAACCGCAGCTGGCACGAACGTCCGCCGCTGGTGACCCGCCAGGACATCTGGACCCCGGCGTTCGTGCGGTTCTGGTTCGCCGGGACGAGCGTCACGGTCGAGCCGCGGTTGACCCGCCCGGATGCACGGACGGGTGCGACCGGCGTCTGAGTCCCGGGCGCGAGGTTGATCGTGTAGACCACCGAGGTCTTCGCGTAGCCGCGACCGCCGACGCTCGTGGCCGTCAGCCGGCACTGGCCCGAACCCTGCGTGGCGGTCATCGTCATCCCGCTCAGGGTGCACGGCCCCGGCTCGGAGAGGGTCACGGGCGAGCCCGAGGCCGTGCTGGCCTGGAACGTGACGCTCGTGCCGTTGGCCAGCGTGTAGACCCCCGCTGGCGACCACGCGCCCTGTCCCACCGGGCCCAACGTGATGATGTCCGGCTGAGCCGGGGCGGTGCCGACGTTGGCGATCTCCTGCGAGCTCGCGGTGAGGCCGCCGTTGCCGGCCCAACGCGCCTGGATCGTGTACTGGCCGGGAGCCGGCGGGACCCAGCGCGCCTGGGCCTGGCCGTTCGACCCGACCGGAACGCCGGCGGCGATGACGCTGCCGTTGATGAGGAACGTGACCGCGCCCGACGGCGGCACGACGCTGACGACAGCCGTCAGCACGGCGGTCTCGCCCACGTTGAACCCCGGCGGGTCGGACAGGAACATCTTGACGCCCGTCTGGGTCACCTGAACCGAGTCGGGCGCACTGGTGCAGCTGGCGCCGCACGTCGTGTTGGCGGCGGGGGTGCCGGCATTGGCCGGCGTGTAGGTCGCAACGAGCTGCTGCCCGCCGAGGACAGCGGGCGTCCACTGGATCTGGACAGTCGACGGGATCGCGTTGTTCAGCGGGATCGGGCCGCCGATGTTGCCACCGCCGACGA
>JAFIHP010000172.1 GCA_017849335.1 Actinomycetales bacterium
GATGAGCGACGACCGGGCCGAGACGCACGTCCTCGTCGACGACCCGAGCGGCGCCACGGCGCCGGACGGGTCGCCGCTGCGGGTGGCGATCCACTTCCAGGAGTGGTGGATCCGCTACCACGCATCGCTGCCGGCCCACGAGATCGTGCTGGTCGGGGGCGAGGACGCACGGCCCGGTCCCCAGGTGCTCGCCGCGATCGCCGAGGCCGACGTCGTGCTGCTGCCGCCCAGCAACCCGGTGGTCTCGATCGGGACCATCTGCCAGGTTCCCGGCATCGCGGACGCGCTGCGCGCCACCGCCGCGCCCGTCGTCGCGGTCTCCCCGATCGTCGGCGGCGCCCCCGTACGCGGGATGGCCGACGCGTGCCTCGCCGCGATCGGCGTCGAGACCAGCGCGGAGGCCGTCGCGCGGCACTACGGCGCGCGGGCCGACGGCGGGCTCATCGACGCCTGGCTGGTCGACGAGTCCGACGCCGCCGCCGTGCCGGCGGTCGAAGCCGCCGGGATCCGCTGCCTGGCCGTCCCCGCGATGATGACCGACGTCGAGGCCAGCGCCCAGCTCGCCCGACGGTGCCTGGACGTCGCCGAACTCCTTCGTTTGTCCCGGTAGCCGGGAGAAACGAAGGAATCGAGCCCGCCGGCGCAGCGAATCGTTCATCTGTCCCGCCCACACGAGAGGGTGCCGCCCATGACCAGCCCCGCGCTGCAGGTCGTCGCGCCCGACGGGATCGGCGACGTCCTCCCCGGAGCGGACCTCACGGCCGTCCTCGCCCCGGCGCTCGAGAGCGTGCGCTGGCCCGACGGGTCCGTCGGTCTCGCGGACGGCGACGTCGTCATCGTCACGAGCAAGGTCGTGGCGAAGGCCGAGGGGCAGCTCGTGGCGGCGTCGTCGCGCGACGACGTCATCGCGTCGCAGGCTGTCCGCGTCGTCGCGCAGCGCCGCACGCCGCGCGGGCTCACGAGCATCGTCCAGACCAAGCACGGGTTGGTGCTCGCCGCCGCCGGGGTCGACGCCAGCAACGTCGAGGACGGCCTGGTCGTCCTCCTGCCCGACGACTCGGATGCGTCGGCGCGGTCGCTGCGCGCGGGCCTGGGTGGTCGCTTCGGGGTCCGACTGGGAGTGGTCGTCACGGACACGATGGGCCGTCCGTGGCGCAACGGCGTCGGCGACGTGGCGATCGGCGCGGCGGGCCTGACCGTCCTCGACGACCACACCGGCCGCGTCGATCCGTACGGCCGGCCGCTGGAGATGACGGTCGTGGCCGTCGCCGACGAGCTGGCGGCGGCCGGCGATCTCGTCAAGGGAAAGCTCGCCGGGCGGCCGGTGGCGGTCGTGCGCGGCCTGGGCGCCTACGTCACGACGACGGACGGACCGGGTGCGGCCGCGATCGTCCGCCCAGCAGACGAGGACCTCTTCCGGCTCGGGACGGCGGAGGCCGTGGCCGAGGGCCGGCGGTCGGCACTGTCGGCGCGACGGACCGTCCGGTCGTTCACCGACGAGCCGGTGCCGGACGACGTGATCGAGCGCGCGGTCGTCGAGGCCGTGTCGTCCCCGGCGCCGCACCACAGCCAGCCCTGGCGGTTCGTCGCGATGCGGCCCGGCACGGTTCGTGATGGGGTGCTGGACGCCATGCGCGACCAGTGGCGCGCGGACCTCACAGCGATCGACGGGTACGACGAGGCAAGCATCGAGCGTCGGCTGCGGCGCGGCGACGTGCTGCGCGCCGCGCCCGTGGTGGTGCTGGCGTTCGTCGACCTCGACGGCGCCGCGCACGACTACCCCGACGACACCCGGCGCGGGTTCGAGCGCGACCTGTTCGTCGTCGCGGGGGGCGCGGCCGTGCAGAGCCTGTTGGTGGCCCTGGCCGCCGAGGGGTGGGGATCGGCGTGGATCTCGTCGACGGTGTTCTGCCCGCCCGTCGTGCGCCGGGCCCTGGACCTGCCCGACTCGTGGGTGCCGCTCGGTGCGGTAGCCGTCGGCCGCGCGGCTGTCGATCCGCCGGCCCGCGCACCGCGCGCCGCGCACGACTTCCTCACCTGGCGCTAGCCGTGGACAGCGACCTGGTGATCCGCTCCGGCGTTCAGATCCCGGCAGCGGAGCTGGCCTGGCGGTTCTCCCGGTCGTCGGGGCCTGGCGGGCAGAGCGTCAACACGACCGACTCCCGCGTCCAGCTCTCCTTCGACCTCGCCCGCAGCCCGAGCCTGCCGCCCCCCTTGCGCGAGCGGGCGCTGACCCGGCTCGCACCGCAGCTGGTGGACGGGTGCGTCGTGGTCACGGCGTCGGAGCATCGCTCGCAATGGCAGAACCGCCGGGCGGCCGAGCAGCGGCTGGCGGCGTTGCTGCGCGAGGCGATCGCTCCGCCGCCCCGGCCTCGCCGACCGACCCGGCCGACCAAGGGCTCGATCGAGCGACGGCTGCGCGCGAAGCAGGTGCGTGGGGAGACGAAGCGGCTGCGCCGGTCCACCGACTAGCCCGCGCCCGTACGCCCCCGCGGGTGTTGAGGTTGGTGGCGGTCCGCGCGTGCCGGAACCGCCACCAACCTCAACAGCGGCGGGTGGGACGGCTCACCGGTGGCGGTTGTCGGCGACGGCCATCCGGGGGCCGCGCTTCGGCGGGGCGACGCCGGCGAGCTCGACCAGCCGCTGCACGCGGTACCGGTGCCCGGCGAACGGCGCGAGCACCTCCGCCATCTGCTCGTCGGTCCCGTCGACCTCGCCGGTGAACGCGAACACGACGTGACGCGGCAGGTGGAAGTCGCCGACGGATACGGCGTCCGCGTCGCCGAGGGCGCGCTGGGCGACCTCCGCCGCCGTCCACGGACCGATGCCGGGGACGGACTGCATCCGGGTCCGCGCCTCCCCCGGGGGGATCGACGTCAACGCCGCGAGCCGGCCCGCGACACCCATCGCGCGCAGCATCGTGCGCGACTGCGCCGGCTCCATCCCCCACGCGTGCCACTGCCACGAGGGCACCCGCGCGATCTGGTCCGGGGCGGGCAGGACGCGCATCCCGGCGGGCGCAGGACCCGGTGCGGGCTCGCCCTGCCCGAGCAGCGCGCGCCACACGCGCCGGGACGCGATCCCGGTCACCTTCTGCTCGCACACCGCGGCGACGAGCGCCTCGAGGACCAGGCCGCTGCGCGGCACCCGCCAGCGCTGCCCGTACCGGTTCCACGCGGGTGCCAGCACGTCCGGCAGCAGGGCGGCCGGGAAGCCCGACGGGTCGTCGGCGAAGCCGAGCAGGTCGGGAACCGACGCGACGAACGTCGACGCACCCGGACCCCACCCCTGCGCGCGGACGTCGTCGCCCGCGACCGTGAGCCGCAGCGTCGCGGGGCCGCCGGCAGTCCGGCCCGACAGCCACGCCTCGTCGCGGCCCACGAGCCGGACGGTGGGATCGGCGCGCCCCCGGACGAACGAGCCGAGGACGGCGGCGAGGTCGACGCGGTAGGGCGCCCGGACCCGTGCGTCCGCCTGCGGCTGCGTCAGGAGCTCGCCTGGTCGCTGGAGAAGCGGACCGTGCCGGGGGCGAGCTGGGCGCCGGGCCAGACCCGGACGCCGTCGAGCAGCCCGTTGCCGGCACCGATGACGGCGTTGTCGCCGATCACCGCCCCGTCGAGGACGACGTCCTCGCCGATCCAGGCGCCCTCGCCGACGATGCTGTTCGTGACCCGCGCGCCGGCCTCGATCCGCGCTCCGTCGAACAGGACCGCCCCGTCGACCACGACGTCCACGCCGACGATCGCGTTCCGACCGACCGTCGTGCCGGAACGCAGCACCGCGGAGTCGGCGACGCGCGCGCCGCCGAGCACGAGCGACTCCCCCGTCTGCGGCACCGCTGGCGACGGCGCCCGGCCGAGGACGAGGTCACAGGACCCCTGGACGAACGACAACGGGGTGCCCAGGTCCAGCCAGTACCCCTCGTCGACGACCGCGCTGACGTGAGCGCCCGACGCGAGCAACGACGGGAACGTCTGCCGCTCGACCGACACCTTCTCCCCGGCCGGGATGGAGTCGATCACGCTGCGCCGGAACACGTAGCAGCCGGCGTTGATCTGGTCGGTGACGATCTCGGCCTCGGTCGTCGGCTTCTCCCGGAACTCCAGCACGCGACCGTCGGCGTCGGTCGGCACCAGCCCGTACGCCCGCGGGTCCTCGACCCGGGTGAGGTACAGCGTCACGTCGCTGTCGGTCTCCTGGTGGCGGGCGACGAGACCCGCGATGTCGAGGCCGCTCAGGACGTCGCCGTTGAACACGGGGACCGGGTCGTCCGGCGAGCTGCGCAGCTTCGCGAGGACGCCGGTGGACAGGTGGTCGGCGGCGTAGCGGATCGCCCCGCCCGTACCCAGCGGCGACTCCTCGGTGGCGATGACGACCTCGATCCCGAGGTCGTTCTCGCCGATGAAGTCGTGGAAGACGTCGGCGCGGTAGGACGTCGCCAGCACGATCCGCGTGACCCCGGCGTCGCGCGCCCGGGTGATCTGGTGGACGGTGAACGGCACCCCGGCCACCGGCAGCATCGGCTTGGGCGTGTTGACAGTGAGCGGGCGCAGGCGTGTGCCCTGTCCCCCGACGAGCAGCACGGCTTCGGTCACCTCGCAAGGGTGCCACAGGGGTCGGACCAGGCCGACCCCCGTACGGTGCCGGGCATGACCACCATCTGGGCACTCCTGCAGCAACGCCGCCGAGCGGCGGCCGGCGCGCCCGTCGTGACGTTCGTCGACGCGGACGGCGCGCGCGTCGAGCTGTCCGCGACGTCGCTGGAGAACGCCGCCGCGAAGACGGCGAACGCGCTCGCGGACGAGTTCGACCTGGAGGCGGGCGCCCGGGTCGCGCTGCTCCTCCCGGTCCACTGGCAGCGCGCAGCCTGGCTGGCCGGGTGCTGGACGGCGGGGTGCGAGGTGCGGCTCCCCAGCGGTCCGGACGACGCCGACGACGCCGATCTCCTGGTGACCACCGCCGACGCGCTTCCCGCGGACCGGTCGCGGCCGCCGGTGGCGGCGGTGTCGCTGCACCCGCTCGGACTGACGGTCCCCGGCTCCGTCCCGGCAGGCGTGCTCGACGCGACGGTGGTCGTGCGCAGCGCGCCCGACGCCTTCCTCGGCGTCCCTCCCGCCGGTACCTCCGCCGCGATCGAGGTGGGCGGCACCGTGATCGACCAGGCGGACGTCGTCGACCTCGCGCAGACGAAGGCCGCCGCCTGGGGCCTGGCTCCGGGCGGGCGGCTGCTGGTCGGTCCCGGCACCGACCCGCTCGACGCCTGGCTGGCTGCGCTCGCCGTGCCCCTGGCAGCGACGGCCTCGGTCGTCCTCGTCGACGGCGAGCACGACCTCGACCGGCTCGCCGCGCAGGAACGCGTCACGGCCACGCTCGCGCGCTGAGCCCGGCGCCGCCGACGTGAGTGGCGGCTACTTCAACGTGACTGTGTACTGCGGGCTGACGCCGACCACGACGCCCTTGCGGACGACGAGTACCCGGTAGGTGCCGGCCGACTTCGCGGTCGCCTTCAGCCCAGGGAAGCGGTAGCGGCCTCGGGCGTTCGTCTTGTCCGTCTCGACGGTCTTCCAGGTGTCGCCCACGAGCCGCTGACGCCAGGCCTTCAGGTTCGCCTTCGCCGGCCGGACGATGCCGACGACCTTGTACGTCCGTCCGGCCTTGCGCACGACCGCGACCGGCGACAGCAACGAGACGGTTCGGGACTTCACGTTCGACGGCGGCGCGGCGGGGGCCGGGGCCGCTCCGGGGGCCGGCGCCGCCGGGGCAGGGGCGGC
>JAFIHP010000173.1 GCA_017849335.1 Actinomycetales bacterium
CGTCGACGGCGTGCCAGGCGTCGGGGTTGCGGCGCTTGAGGGTCGCTTCAGCGTTGTCCCAGGCCGACTCGAGGTCGGTGATCCGGGCCGTCGCTCCCCCTTGGTCCCCGGCTGTGAGCTTGGCCAGCGTGTCCCGCGTGATCACGACGAACGCGCTCATGTCTCCGAGCGGTGACACAGCGGTTTGCGTGGCTGTACCGCTCCCTGAGGACGTTGAGGGCGACGCTCCCATCTGGGAAAGTAGCGCGTTGAGGGCGGCGGTCTCGGTGGTGGGGTTGGGGTTGGTCGAGCGGAGCTCGCGCAGGACGGTGTCGATCTTGTCGTCGACGGCGTGCCAGGCGTCGGGGTTGCGGCGCTTGAGGGTCGCTTCAGCGTTGTCCCAGGCCGACTCGAGGTCGGTGATCCGCGTTGTCGCCGCGGCCTGGTTGCCGCTGGTGAGCTTGTCGAGGGTGTCCTGCGTGATGGCGATGAACGCCGTCAGGTCGCCCAGCGGAGTCGGCACCGCCGAGGTGGACGTCGCGGTTACCGCGGGGGCCATGGATGCCGCTTCAGCGTCGAGAGCGCTCGAACGCCACGAGTAGAACCAGCCGCCGAGGATGACGATCAGGCCGACCGTGACAGCGGTCTGGATGAGGGCCGAGCGGCGGGACTCCGGTCGGTGGTGCGGGGCCGTCTCGGGCTCGTCGAGCTTCGCCCGCTCGATGGGATCGTCGGGCACGTTGATGACGTCGGGCTTCGCGACCGACAAGTAGGCGACGACGGCGACGATGAGCCCGAGCAGGATAAGGCTGGTGACCGTGACCCCGAGGTTCAGCCCGCCGTTGCTGGTCGGTTGGGCCATGTAGTCCCCGATCGACGCGCCGAGAGGTCGGGTGAGGATGTAGGCGAGCCAGAAGGCGAGGACCGCGTCCAGGCCCAGGCGCCACGCGACGGTGATGATTCCGATGAGCCCTGCGCACAGGAGCCCGGTCTTTAGGTAGCCGACTCCCAGGCCTTCGGAGATCAGGTCGCCGACCGCCGTGCCGAGCGCGAACGTGACGAGCACGGCGAGCCAGTAGAACGCCTCACGCCTGCGCGTGTAGATCGAGTGGATCGACAAGGTCTTCTCGCTCGCGTACCACGCGAGGAAGACCAGCCCCAGCAGGACGGAGAACACGATGGTGCTCGTCTCCAGCGGCACCCCGAGGTTGTCGGTCAGGTTGTCTGTCAGCAGCGTCCCGAACACGCTGATCAACATCACTGTCAGCCAGTAGACCGTCGGTACGTATCGCCCTAGACACAGTTGCACTGTGAAGACCGCGAAGAACAGGACACCGACGACGATCGAGGTGTTGGTCAGGCCCCAGTTCAAATTGACGTTGAGGAAGTCAGCAGCGGACTCGCCCACGGTCGTGCACAAGATCTTGATGACCCAGAAGAAGATCGTGACCTCGGGAACCTTGTTCAGGACCCTCCGGTTCAGCACGGACGGAGGAACGGACGGAGGTGCCGGCGTCGTTGTCGTCATGCGCGGAGGCTAGGAAGCCGATCCTGAGAATGCTCTGAGAGCAGCACGCGCACGCGGCCGGGAGGACGGCGGAGCAGACCTATGCTCGACCTATGCGTCGCGACCGAGCGCTGCGGGGGTTCTGGAGCCGGCGCGGCGTCCGCGCCCGCTCCACGATCGCCGCCATCCTCGTCGTCGCCATCGCACTCCTCGTTGGCGGCGTCACTCTCATCCTCGTACTAAGAGTGGCACTGACGACCTCCGTCGCGGACGGCGTTCGACAACGTGCCCGCGACGTCGCCGCGCAGGTCGTGGACGAGGACCTCGAGGCGGACCCGCCGTCCATCGACTTGGCGCCCGGTGATGGCACGCTCGTCCAGGTCGTCAATGCCTCCGGAGCCGTGGTCGTCTCCTCGCCGAGCATCGACGGACGGCCGCCGATCGCATCAGCAGCGGCAACCGGAAGCGAGCCGGTCGTCACACAGGTCCGCCTGCCATTCCTCGGCGATGAGCCGTACCTCGTCGCATCGGTCGCGGTGCAGGGCCGCAGCGAGACCGCCACCGTGCTCGCTGCCCAGTCACTCGCACAAGTCCAGCGGGTCTACACCCTCGTCGGCTGGCTGCTCCTCGCCGCGTCCCCGTTGCTACTGGCGGCCGTCGGGGCGGTGACGTGGGTCGCGGTCGGACGTTCGCTTCGAAGTGTCGACCGTATCCGTGAACGCGTCGAGACCATCGGTGCAAGCGACCTGCACGAGCGTGTTCCGGTGCCGCCGGCCATGGACGAGGTGGCCGCTCTTGCGACGACGATGAATCGAATGCTGGAGCGCCTGGAGAGCTCCGCTGCGGTGCAGCGGCAGTTCGTCGCCGACGCCAGCCACGAGCTGCGAAGCCCTCTCGCGTCGATGCGAGCGACGATCGACGTCGCGCGGTCTATCGGAGGCTCTGCCGCCTTGGTCGAGGCCGAGCCGGTCCTCAGCGACGAGGTCGACCGCATGACCAGCCTGGTCGGGGACTTGCTGTTACTCGCCAAGGCCGATGAAGGCGCGCTTCCGCGGCGCAGACTCGCGGTGGACCTCGACGACCTGACGATGAGCGAGGTTCGGCGACTGAGGGCCCAGACGGCCTTGGCCGTCAGTGCGCACATCGAACCCGTACAGGTATGGGCAGATCCGGAGCGGCTTGCGCAGGCTCTGCGCAACCTCGTCGACAACGCCGCGCGGTTCGCCGAGCACGAAGTCCTATTGACGGTGGCTACCTCGGGCGACTTTGCGCGCCTCAGTGTTGACGACGATGGCCCGGGCATTCCGACAGAGCACCGCGAGGACGTACTGAAGCGATTCACGCGCCTAGACGGCCATCGAAGTCGCGGCGAGGGCGGATCCGGGCTGGGGCTGTCCATCGCGAGCGAGATCGCTCACATGCACGGGGGACGTGTCGTGGTCGGAGCAAGCGACCTCGGCGGTGCTCAGGTGTCGATCGTGCTCCCGGTCGCCGGGCCGGTCGATCCGACTGCGTCGAGCCGGTAGCCGAAACCTCGGATGGTCGTCAGCGACCGTACCCCGAACGGTGCGTCGATCTTCTTGCGCAGGTATCCGATGTAGACCTCGACGACGTTCACCGGCCCGTCGAAGTTGATGTCCCATACGTGATCGATGAGCTCACTCTTCGTCACGACCTCACCAGCACGCCTCATGAGGTGCTCCAGAAGGGCGAACTCCCTTGGTGTCAAGGCGATCGGCCGCGACCGCCGAGCCACGTCGCGCGTGACGGGATCGAGCGTGAGATCCCCCACCTCCAGGACCATGGGCCGTTCAGCCACGACCCGGCGCAAAAGGGCTCGGATATGCGCCACCAGAACGACGAAGCTGAACGGCTTGGTCAGATAGTCGTCAGCACCGAGATCAAGCGCATCTGCCTGGTCGTACTCGCCATCCTTGGCCGTCAACATCAAGATCGGTGTCCACACGCCACGATCACGCAGTCGCTGGATGACGCGATACCCGCTCAGTTTGGGAAGCATCAGATCCAGCACGACCAAGTCGTAGGCCTGCTCAGTCGCGTCCCACAACCCCTGCTCGCCGTCATGGGCAACATCGACGCTGAAGCCTTCAGCAGTCAGCCCCCGCTGGAGGGCATCCGCGAGGTTGACCTCATCGTCGACGACCAGAAGCCGCATCACTCTCCCTCCCTAACCGTTGCGTACCGATCCGACGAAGCTAGTTGCCCCGACCTGAGCAAACCATGAGACCGATCGACCCGACAGCGCCGCGCCCGTACTCCACCGCGGGCGCTTTCGGGCGCCAAGCAGCACCGTCCGTCACCACCGACCGCATCATCGGCGGCCACCGCCTGCGTCGGAGACACGGAGCACAGCAGGCCGGCCAACGTCGATTCACATGGCCCACCAGGCCGGGCGACGCGAGGGCCGCCAGTACTTCCGCGGCCGGCGGAACGCGAGGTACCGAAGCCGCCACTCCGTTGGGACTAGTGAGAGACACCGGGCCATGGAAGGAGCCGCCGTGCGAGCTCGCCTACGCGAAGACGTCGCGTCCTGGAACGAGGGCGCTCCACCCACGCAGTCTCAGCTGGCAACCCGCGGCTCGCCTCACGCTCCGTTCTCCGCAAAGGCAGCCTCGGCATCCACGACTTACACATACCGCGGGGGCGGGTCTGCGGTCGCCAGTCTTTCGTATCGCTCGGTGCACGTCGTGGTGCAAGCCGTAGGACATTGAGGGCGATTCGGGCACCGCTGAACCTCTGGGAAGTCGGTGCTATCCCTAGCGCCACAGGGACTTTCACGTGGAGCCGCCCCAGGGATTCGAACCCTGGACCTACGCATTACGAGTGCGTTGCTCTACCCCTGAGCTAGGGCGGCCTGCTGCCGGCTCTCCCCGGAGGGCGATCGGAAGCGGGCTAAGCCTACAAGGCCCGTCCGTCGTCGTCGTACGGCCCCATTGCTCCAGCGTGAAGGGTTCCGGTCGCCGGGCGCTTGGGCAAAACTGGCTAGATGCCAAACACAGACGAACGGCCGACGCCGGCCCGCCCGATCCAACGCCGCTCACCACGACTGCTAGCCGCAACCGTCACCCTCATCGTCATTGGTGCGCTGCTCGGCTCGTTCGGCGCCCCGGCGTACGCAGCTGCGGGTATCGACCTCTCGGCGAGCTCCGGAGTCGTCGGCGTCGCCCAGACCGTGACGGCCACCGTGGGGTCTTCAGCCGACGGCACGGCGACGGGGAAGGTGACGCTCACCGCGGATGGGAAGACCATCGGATCCTCAGCAGTTGGCGGCTCCGAGGGGCCTACCGCCACCTTCCGCTGGACGCCCAGCACGACCGGCGCCGTCGTGCTACGGGCGACGCTCGATACCGACGCTGGCGAGACGGCGACCGACCAGCTCACCGTGCAAGTGAGTGCGGTCGAGACGACGACCGCACTCAGCGTCCCCTCCACCGCGCCGTCAGCGACGAAGGTGACCATCACGGCCGCCGTCGCTCCCAGGAGCGGCACCTACGTCTCGACGGGAACCGTCGCGTTCCGTCTCAGCACCGGCACGTCGCTGGGAACCGCGAAACTCGCAGCCGACGGGACGGCCAGACTCTCGATCACGACCCCATCAAGCGCGACGACATGGACCATCATCGCCGAGTACGCCGGCGATGGCCGTGCCGCCTCATCGACGAGCAGTGGCGCGGCGCTCAAGGTGTCCGCATCGGGATCGAAACTCACGCTGACCCTTCCCACGAGCGCGAGAGTCGGACAACCGGCCGAATTCACTGCGAAGGTCGCTCCCACTACGGCGACCGGAACCGTGACCTTCACCGCCAATGGACGCACCCTGGGGCGCACCACCCTGGCACAGGGAACAACTCGACTCACGTGGACGCCTACTGCAGCCGGGACGATCTCTATCGCGGCGGCATACTCCGGCGGGAGTGGCGTGGGGCCCTCCAGCGCGACCGGAGCTCTTCGCGTGGCGCCAGCCCTGCTCCCCGACGCGATCACCGTCACTCCCGCGGGCAGCACGGCCGCCTGGTCGACAACGTCGCCGATCGCTCTTCCCAACGGAGGCCAGGTCGAACTCGTCGCCGCGAGCACGAGCAGGCTCCCCGTCACGCTCGGCGTGATCGGGCCCTGCGCTCTGTCGGCCAGCACGCTGGTCATCCGAGGAGTCGGGGGCTCATGCCTCCTCACGGCGAGCACCAAGGGCAACGGCACCTACGCGTCGGCAGTCCAGCGGTACACCGTCGGCACCGGCATCGGCCGGCAGACGGCGGCGCTCAAGGCGCCCTCATCGCGCTCGGTCCGACGGCACTCCTCCGTTCGGCTGGGCAGGATCAATGCGACGACGAACATCGGCCAGCAGATCTCGTGGCGCGTCACGCAGGGCATCAAGCGCTGCCACATCAAGCGCACCGCAGCGACGTACCGCGTCGTCTTCAGCCGCAAGGGAACTTGTCGGGTACGCGCCACCGCGCCATCGATCCCCGGACAGTGGGCACGATTCAGCGCCTACCGCACCTACCGCATCCGCTAACGCGGAAGGACGATGACGCACGTCAGCGCCCGTCCCCGCCCGCAGAGCGGTGGGGTCGGGCGCTGACAGATGCCGTGCGACGTCAGCCGACGTGCGCCATGGGCGAGTCGTTCGCCGCCATGTCCTTCTTGGTCATGTTGACCAGGACGACCCAGATCGTCCCGGCGACCGCCAGGATGATCGCCCCCCACAGGAAGCCGCGCGTGAAGCCGGCGACCAGCGCATCTGGCGTCGGCTGCGACAGCCCGTTCGACACGATGTACGCCGTCGTCGCCGACGCCGCGATCGTGTTGAGGAAGGCCACGCCGATCGAGCCGCCGATCTGCTGGCTCGTGTTGAGGACGGCCGAGGCGACGCCGGCATCGTGGTTGCCGACCGCGAAAAGCGAGACGGCCGACAGCGGGACGAAAATCAGCCCCATGCCGAAGCTCATCACGATCAGCGACGGCAGGATGTCGCCCGCGTAGGAGCTCGTCGGCGACAGCCGGAGCAGCAGCGTCATGCCGACGATCGCCAACACGAACCCGGACGCCGTCACCCAGCGGGGGCCGAAGCGCGGGAGCAGCTGGGACGCCACGCCGGCGCTGACCACGATGCCCGCCGAGAACGGCAGGAACAGCAGCCCGGACGTCAGCGGCGTGTAGCCCATGACCGCCTGGAAGAAGTAGGTCAGGAACAAGAACATGGCGAACAGGCCGACGCCGACGAAGAACGACGCCAAGTAGGCACCACCGCGGTTGCGGTTCTCCAGGATCCGCAGCGGGAGCAGCGGGTGCGACGAGCGGGACTCGATCACCAGGAACACGATGAGCAGCAGGACGCCGAGCCCCATGAACGTCAGCGTCGAGGTGCCGTTCCAGCCCTGCGACTCCGCCTGGGTGATGCCGTAGACGAGCGAGACGAGGCCCGCCGTGGCCGTGATCGCACCAGGGATGTCGTACTTGGTGTCGCCGGTCGCACGCGACTCCTTGACGAACGGGATCGCCAGGAACACGGCGATGATCGCGATCGGCACGTTGACCAGGAGCGTCCAGTGCCACGAGGCGAACTCGGTCAGGATGCCGCCGGCGATAAGGCCGATCGCCGCGCCGCCGCCGGAGATCGCGCCGAACACGCCGAATGCCCGGGCGCGCTCCTTGGACTCGGTGAACGTGACCGAGATGAGCGAGAGGGCCGCCGGCGCCAGCAGGGCGGCGAATGCCCCCTGCAGCGCGCGCGCGCTGAAGAGCATCGCCGAGTTCTGCGCGACGCCGCCGAGCAGCGACGCGGCGGCGAAGCCGATCAGACCGACGACGAACATGCGCTTGCGGCCCTGGAAGTCGGCGATACGTCCACCCAGGAGCAGCAGGCCGCCGAACGTCAGCGTGTAGGCGGTGAGCACCCACTGACGGTCGGCGTCACTGATGCCGAGGTCGGTCTGCATCGACGGCAGGGCGATATTCACGATCGAGGCGTCGAGCACGACCATCAACTGGGCGATCGCGATGACGCACAGGGCCCTCCACCGCATCGGGTCGAGGACGGGCGCGGACTGGCTCACCGGTACTTCGGCTGCGGACACTGCGGCAACGTAGCGGCGGGGACCGACACCTGCAAATCCGCTACGGCACCGTTTCGCTATTGGCGGAACCCGAACGGGGCGGGCGGACGCGGGACAAACGGCACGAGATCGCGCAGCAGGCCGACTTTCGTGTCGTTTATCCCGCGTCGCGGGAGAAGCGACACGAGGCGATTAGGTGCAGCGCGTGCCCTCGGCGGGGAGCTCGCCCGCCAGGAGGTACGCGTCGACGGCGTCGTCGACGCAGCTCGAGCCCTGGGTGTACGCGGTGTGCCCGGTGCCGTCGTAGGTGAGCAGGCGGGCGTTCGCCAGCTGCGACGCGACGAGCTCGCCCCACTGGTACGGCGTCGCCGGGTCCTTCGTCGTCGACACCACCAGGATCGGGTTGGAGCCCTCCGCGACCGTCGACGTCACCGGGTCGGACTCCGTCGCCGGCCAGTCCTTGCAGGTCAGCAGCCCCCAGGCCAGCGACTGCCCGAAGGTCGGCGCGGTGGCCTGCCACTCCTGCGCGTAGCGCTTCACGTCGTCGAGCGTGCCCGTGAACGGCCGGTCCAGGCACGTCACCGCGTAGAACGCGTCGGTCGAGTTGTCCAAGTATTGGCCTCCGGGACCCCTGCTGATGCGATCGTCGAGGATCGAGAACATCGTCGCCGCCTCGCCCTTGCCCATCGCCGACGCCAGCGCCGCGCGCAGGCGCGGGTAGTCGTACGACGGGAAGTAGAGGTTCGCCACGACGGCGTAGGTGGCGAGCGCCTCGTTGAGCACGCGTCCGTCGTACGTCAACGGATCGGACTCCAGCGACGCCAGCCACGCCCGCAGCTGTGCGAGCCCCTCGTCGACGCTGCCGGTCAACGGGCAGTCGTCCTTGCCGAGGCAGTCGGCGACGAAGTCGCGCACGGCCACCTCGAACGCATCGGCCTGCCCCTTGGTGACCTCGACGATGTCCAGGCTCGCCGGGAGGATCCCGTCGATCACCATCCGCCCGACGCGCTCCGGGAACAGCTGCGCGTACACCGCGCCGAGCTGCGACCCGTACGACTTGCCCAGGTAGTTGAAGGCATCGTCGCCGACGACCGCCCGCGCGATGTCGAGATCACGCGCGGCGTCGGGCGTCCCGACGTGCGCGTACACCGGAGCTGCATTGGCCGCGCAGTCCTTCCCCACGGCGAGCGCGCCCGCCTCGACCTGCTTCTCCTGCTCGGGGGTGGTGGGCGACGCGTCGAGGGCGAGGAGCTCGTCCGTCTGCTCGTCGGTCAGGCACTTCACGGGTGCGCTCTGTCCCACGCCACGCGGGTCGACGCCGACGATGTCGTAGCGTTCGCGGACCGCGGGAGTCACGATCGCGTCGGCCGCCTTGGCGTAGTCGACGGCACTGCCGCCGGGGCCGCCCGGATCGACGAACAGCGCACCCAGGGAGTCGCCCGTCGCCTTCACGCGGGCCACGGCCAGGTCGATCGTCTGCCCCGACGGGTCGGCGTAGTCCAGAGGGACGGTGATGGTGCCGCACTCCGCGGACCCGCAGTTCTTCCAGTCGACCTGCTGGCCGTAGAAGCGCGCCAGCGCGGGGTCGGTGCCGTCGAGCGCGCCCGACGAAGGCGAGCCTCCGTCCGGCGTCGAAGCAGCCGTGTCCGCCGGCCGCGGCGGAACCGCGTCGAGGGAGTTCGAGCAGCCGACGAGCACGAGTGCGAGCGCTGCCGCCCCGGCCGCCGCCCGGACGATCTGACGATGACCGGCCATGGGTCGTACGGTAATACGGTGACCAAGCCACGCCGCGACCCCGCCGAGGTCGCCGCCTCGATCGAGGCCCAGGTCGCGCGCGGGCTGGACCTCGTCGAGTCGTTCCTCGCGACGACCGGGCGAGGCCCGAAGGCCGGCAGCAAGGCCCTCGCCGTCGAGCACCGCAAGGCCGTCGCCGCGAACAAGCGGGAGGTCTCGCGCTATCGCGGGCGCGTCGCCCGGCTGAAGTCCCAGGTCACGGGCGGAGCAGTCGTCGCCGGAGCCGGCGGGGCCATCGGGCTCATCGACGTCGTCACGCCGGCCGACGGGCCGCTCTGGCTGTGGTTCGGCGCCGCCGGGATCGGCCTCGCGGTGTCGGTACGGGCGCGGCTGAAGCTCCGGCACGTCGGGCCCGGGCCCCGCGAACTGGACCTCGTCGGTCCCCCGCCGGCACTGCCGCCGGGGCCGCCCGGATCGACGAACAGCGCACCCAGGGAGTCGCCCCTC
>JAFIHP010000174.1 GCA_017849335.1 Actinomycetales bacterium
CGAGCACGAGCCCCGCGCCGACGTGCTCGCGGATGCGGCCGCGCTGGTGTCCTTCGCCACTCACCGTCGTCCGGGGACGCCCGCGGTCGGCCTGCGCGCGCTGCCCACCGGGTCGGATCCCGCGTCGGAGTCCGCACTGCTGGTCGTCACCGATGACATGCCCTTCCTCGTCGACTCCGTCGCGAACGCCCTCGCGGCGGCCGGCCGCGGGGTGAGCGCGTTCATCCATCCGCAGCTGGTGGTGCGCCGTGACGCCGACGGCGCTCTCCAGGAGGTCCTCGACCTCGACGTCGACGAGGACCGGCCCGAGGGCACGCTCGCCGAGTCGTGGATGTGGGTGCGTCTGGAGCGTGACTTCACCGACGGCGGAGACGCCGCGCTGATCGCCCGGCTCGAGAAGGTCCTGCTCGACGTGCGCCTCGCCGTCCGCGACTGGCGCGCGATGCGCACCCGTGCCGGGGACCTCGCGGACGCGCTCGCCGCCGAGCCTCCGGCCGTCCTCGGCACGGAGGAGGTCGCCGACGGCGTGGCCCTCCTTCGCTGGCTGACCGCCGACAACTTCACGTTCCTCGGCTACCGCGAGTACGACCTGGTCACGCTCGACGGCGAGGATGCGCTCGTCCCCGTGGACGGGACAGGTCTGGGGATCCTCGGTCCCGAGGCGGGGATCGAGCTGACCGAGACCGGGGCGTCGCGCAGCTTCGCCGCCCTTCCCGCGGCCTCGCGCGCCCTTGCCCGCCGACCGGAGCTGCTCATCCTGAGCAAGGCGAACTCCCGGTCGACCGTGCACCGGGCGGTCTATCTGGACTACGTCGGCGTCAAGCGGTTCGACGCGTCCGGCGCCGTCACGGGGGAGCGTCGCTTCCTGGGCCTGTACTCCTCGAGCGCGTACACGCAGAGCGTGCTGGACATCCCGATCCTCGCGACGAAGGCGCGTCGGGTCGAGGCGGCCCTCGACGTCGTGTCCGGCTCGCACGACGCGAAGGACCTGCTGCAGTTCCTGCAGACCTACCCGCGCGACGAGCTCTTCCAGACCCACGACGACCAGCTCGTCGACGTCGCGCGGTCGGTCCTGCACCTCCAGGAACGCCGCCACACCAAGCTGTACCTGCGCCCGGACGACTACGGGCGGTTCATGTCCTGCCTGGTCTACCTGCCACGCGACCGCTACACGACCGCCGTGCGGCTGCGCATCGAGGCGCTGCTCGTGGACGCGTTCGGCGGGACGACCGTCGACTACACCGCCCGCGTCTCCGAGTCGACCCTCGCGCGCCTGCACTACGTCGTCCGGGTTCCGCTGGGGCGCGGCCTGCCCGCGGTCGACCACGCGACGCTCGAGGCGGCGGTGGCGGAGGCGACGCGCAGCTGGCAGGACGCGTTCGCGTCGGCGATGGTGGCCCGCGTCGGCGACGCCGCCGCGGCCCCTCTGCTGCGCACGTACGCGAACGCCTTCCCCGACGCCTACCGCGCCGACTTCGGGCCGGCTCGCGGTGTCAACGACGCCCTCGTCATCGAGCAGCTGGCTCCGGGCGAGCTCTCGCTGGAGACCTACGAGCCGCCGAGCGGAGGTCGCAACGATCTGCGGCTGAAGATCACCCGCGTCGGCCCGGCCATGTCGTTGTCCAAGGTGCTGCCGATCCTGCAGTCGATGGGCGTCGACGTCGTCGACGAGTACCCGTACGAGATCGCGCGGGCGCTGCGAGAGCCGGCGTGGATCCTCGACTTCGGGATGCGGCTTCCCGACGGCGAGATCGGCGCGCGCAGCACGCTGCCGGAACGGTTCGAGGAGGCGTTCGCCACCGCCTGGGACGAGCGCACCGGCGTCGACGGCTTCAACGAGCTCGTCGTGACGGCGGGTCTGCGGTGGCGGCAGGTCCTCGTGCTGCGGGCGTACGCCCGGTACATGCGTCAGATCGGCTCGCCGTTCAGCCAGCGCCTCCTCGAGGAGGTCGTCATCGGCAACGTGCGGATCACGCGGCTGCTGGTCCGGCTGTTCGAGACGCGGTTCGCGCCCGACGGGGCCGCCGACCGCGACGAGCGTGCCGGCGCGATCGTCGCGGAGATCGAAGCGGCCCTCGACGACGTCGTAAGCCTGGACCAGGACCGCATTCTGCGGACCTTCCTGGCACTGATCGAATCAACGTTGCGCACCAACTACTTCCAGTCCGACGACGACGGGGTCGACCGGTCGTCGGTGTCGTTCAAGCTCGACCCGCGCGGCGTTCCTGACCTCCCGCTGCCGCGGCCCGCCTTCGAGATCTGGGTGTACGCGCCGCTCGTCGAGGGCGTTCACCTGCGGTTCGGTCAGGTGGCGCGCGGCGGGCTGAGGTGGAGCGACCGCCCCGAGGACTTCCGGACGGAGATCCTGGGCCTGGTGAAGGCCCAGGAGGTCAAGAACGCCGTCATCGTCCCCGTGGGGGCCAAGGGCGGCTTCTATGCCAAGCGACTGCCGGACCCGGCGGTGGACCGGGACGCCTGGCTCGCGGCGGGCAAGGCTGCCTACCGCGAGTTCATCATGAGCATGCTCGACGTGACCGACAACCTCGTGGAGGGCGTCGTGGTCCCGCCGAAGGACGTCGTGCGCCGGGACGGCGACGACCCGTACCTCGTCGTGGCCGCGGACAAGGGGACGGCGACGTTCTCCGACATCGCGAACGGCATCGCGGGGGAGTACGGGTTCTGGCTGGGCGATGCGTTCGCGTCCGGCGGCTCGGTCGGGTACGACCACAAGGCGATGGGCATCACGGCCCGCGGCGCGTGGGAGTCGGTCAAGCGGCACTTCCGCGAGCTCGGCGTCGACACCCAGTCGCAGGACTTCACCGTCGCCGGGATCGGCGACATGAGCGGCGACGTGTTCGGCAACGGGATGCTGCTGTCCGAGCACATCCGGCTGGTCGTCGCCTTCGACCATCGGCACATCTTCGTGGACCCGGACCCCGACGCGGCCGTCTCGTACGCCGAGCGGCGGCGGCTGTTCGATCTGCCACGGTCCTCCTGGGCCGACTACGACCCGACGCTCATCTCCGCCGGAGGCGGGGTCTTCGCGCGCTCGCTGAAGTCGGTCGACGTCACGCCGCAGATGGCGCGGGTGCTCGGGCTGCCGCCGGAGGTAACGTCCGCCACGCCCGACGTCCTGATCCGCGCCGCGCTCCGCGCGCCCGTGGACCTGCTGTGGAACGGCGGCATCGGCACGTACGTGAAGTCCGGTGCGGAGACGAACGCCGACGTCGGGGACAAGGCGAACGACCGCATCCGCATCGACGGCGCCGAGCTGCGGGCGAAGGTCGTGGGCGAGGGAGGCAACCTCGGGCTCACCCAGCTCGGCCGGATCGAGGCCGCCCTGCACGGCGTCCGGCTCAACACCGACGCGATCGACAACTCGGCGGGCGTCGACACGTCCGACCACGAGGTCAACATCAAGATCGCCCTCGACGCGCTCGTGCGTGCCGGCGACCTCGACGAGTCCGCGCGCAACACGCTCCTCGCGGACATGACGGATGTCGTGGCGGCCCAGGTGCTCCAGGACAACTACGGCCAGAACGTCGTGCTGGGCAACGCCCGTGCCGGCGCGCCGGCCCTGGCCGCCGTCCACCAGCGCATGATCCGCGAGCTCGAGCGCCTCGGGATCCTCGACCGTGCGCTGGAGTTCCTGCCCGACGAGGAGGCGTTCCGCGCCCGTCGGCTGGCCGGGGAGGGCCTGACCGGTCCGGAGCTGTCGGTCCTGCTCGCCTACGCGAAGATCGCGCTCACCGCGGCCCTCGCCGACGCCCCGCTCGCCGACGACCCGTACTTCCGCTCGATGCTGCGCAGGTACTTCCCGCCGCAGCTGGTCGATCGTCTCGGCGACGAGCTCGACCGGCACCCGCTGCGCGAGCAGATCGTCACGACCGCTGTCGTCAACCGGCTGGTCAACCTGGCCGGCATCTCGTTCATCTTCCGAGCCACCGAGGAGACCGGGGCGAGCGCGCTCGACGTCGTCCGGGCGGCCTGGGCGACGATCGAGATCTTCGGCCTGGACCGGCTGTGGGACGAGATCAACGCCCTCGACAGCGAGGTCCCGACCGCCGCGCAGACCGCACTGCACCTGGAGGCGCGGCGACTGCTGGACCGGGCGACCCGATGGTTCCTGCAGACGCGCGGGGGCTCGCTCGACGTCCAGCGTGAGGTCGACCGGTTCGGGCCCGTCGTCGCCACGATGGCGGCGAGCGTCCCGGACACCCTGCGCGGGAAGGAGCGGGAGCGCTACGACCGGCTCGTCGACCGGTTCGTCGCGATCGGCGCGCCCGCGGAACTGGCCGGCCGGGTCGCTGCGGCGCTCGACGTCTTCGCCCTCCTCGACGTGACGGACGTGTGCCTGCGGTCGGGGGAGTCGCCGGAGACCGTCGTGCCGTTGTACTTCGCGACGTCCGAGCGGTTCGACGTGGATCGGACCCTGGTCCGCATCACGGCGCTGCCGCGCGGCGACCGGTGGAGCTCGCTCGCCCGGCAGGCGCTGCGCAGCGACCTGTACGCCGTGGTCGCCGGCCTGACGGCGGGCATCCTGCAGTCCACGCCGAGCGAGCTGTCCTCCACCGAACGGCTCGCGCTGTGGGAGGCGGCGCACGCCGAGGGTGTCGCCCGGGCGCGGTCGACGCTGGACGACATCGGCACGGTCGACGAGCCGGACCTGGCGACGCTGTCGGTGGCCCTGCGGGTCATGCGCAACCTGGTCGCCCAGGGCGTCACGTCGGCGACGAGCTGAGCGCCGTCACCCGGAGATCGACGAAACCGCGGCCCTGCCCCGCGCGGCCCGCCGCACGGTGTTGCACAGTGGACCCGTGATCATCGACGTCATCGGCTCCGTACGGGAAGGCGTCGCGGCAGGGTTCCGCCGTATCGTCTCCGGCGACCCGACGGGCGCGCCCGACTGGGTGCGGCAGCTCGCGTGCGGCATCGACGACGGCTACTTCGGCCCTGGATCGGCGGCGTGGTCGGTGCACGGCGGCCTGCCGACCCTCGTCGGCGGGATCCGCGCACTGCTCATGCAGGCCCTGCACCCCGCAGCACTCGCCGGTGTCCAGCAGCACTCACGCTACGAGCAGGACGCGCTCGGCAGGCTGGCCGGGACGACCCGGTGGCTGACCGTCGTCACCTTCGGTGACAGGGCCGCGGCCGATCGCGAGTGCGCCCGGGTCCGCGGCCTTCACCGACGCGTCGTCGGGACGTACGCGACAGACACCGGCGACGCGTCGTACTCGGCCTCCGACCCGGACCTGCTGCGCTGGGTCCACGTCGCGTTCATCGACTCGTTCCTGGCGGCTCACCGCGCCTGGGGAGATCCGATCCCCGGCGGCGAGGACGCCTACGTGCGCGAGTGGGCGACCGCCGGCGAGCTCGTCGGCGTCGCGGACGCCCCGCGGAGCGTCGGCGAGCTCGAGGAGCAGATCGCCGGCTACACGCCCGTCCTCCGCGGCGGGCCGGCCGCTGCGGACACCGTGGACTTCGTCCGCCGGGTGCCGATCCCGCTTCTCGGCGTACCCGCATATCGCACGCTGTTCGCCGGCGCCGTGTCGACCATGCGGCCCGAGCACCGTGAGCTGCTCGGCGTGCAGGCGTGCCCCGAGCGGCTCACGCGGTCGGCCGTGGCGGCGACCCTGGCGGGGCTGCGGCTCGTCCTCGGACCGACGTCGCCCGCGCAGCAGGCCGCGCGCAGCCGCATCCTGGATGACTCGCTGGCGACGTAGGGACGGCGGATCAGAGCGCGTTGTTCCGCGTGAGCCAGTTGAACGCCCAGTAGCCGGGGACGGTCGGCAGCCAGAAGGTGATCAGCCGGAACGCCAGGACCGCGGACACCGCGAGCCCGGCGTCCAGCCCGCCGGCCGTCAGCCCGGCGGCGAGGGCTGCCTCGACCGCGCCGAGCCCGCCCGGCGTCGGCGCCGCCTGGCCGAGGGTGGCCCCGGCCAGGTACACGACGGCGACGACCGCGATGTTGAGCGAGCCTCCGAAGGCCTCGACGCACGCGTACAACACGCCGATGAACGCGAGGTTCAGCAGCAGGATCCCGCCGATTCCCTCGACCAGCTTGACCGGCCGCTGCGCGACGGTCACCAGCCGCGGGATGACCTCCTTCAGCAGGGGGCCGACCCGCTTCACGATCTGACGCCGGACCGCCGGCAGGGCGGGGAGGCCCAGCGCCAGCAGCGCGACGACGGTCACGCCGATGACGGCCCAGCGCGGCGGGTCGAACGTGTGGTCGCTCCGCGTGCCCGCCGCGATGCCGAAGCCGGTGAGCAGCAGGATGTGGAACACGAACGCGAGCACCTGGGACACCCCGACGCTGGCGCCGGCGAGCGCGGGGTGCACGCCTGACTTCATCAGGAACCGCACGTTGATCGCGATCGAGCCGATCGTCGGGGGCGAGACCAGCGTGGCGAAAGACCCGGCCAGCTGCGCCATGACGGTGCGATGCAGCGGCAGCCGCTCGGGGACGAAGCCGGACAACGACCACGCGGCCGCCACGAACGTGACGGCACTGAGGACGAGCGCGATCGCGAGCCACCACCAGTTCGCGCTGCGCAGCAGTCCGATCAGGTCGACCTGCGCGAGCTGGGAGATCAGGACGTAGCCGGCGATGCTGCCGACGATGATCATCACGAGCGTCCGCGGGCGCACGCGCTCGAACTGGATCTGCTCCGCGTCCGCACCGGGGCGGATCTCCGCGAGCCGGTCGCGCAGGGCGACCATGACGTCCTTGTGCTTGCGCACCGCCTTGCGGGTCCGTACCGAGAGCGCCACCGGCTGGAGCGCCGGGAGCGCACGGGCGAGGTCCGCGACGCCGAGCACCGTGCGGCCGGTCGCGATCGCGCGGTCGACGTCGGTCAGCAGCGCCAACGTCGCGAGCAGCTCCGCCACGTCGATGCGCTGGGCGACGTCGCCGGCAGCGACGCTCCCGGTCTCCCCGCCGATCAGCCACACCGACCCGTCGTCAGCCCGCAGCAGGTGGTCGGCCGAGAGGGAGCGGTGCGTGAGCTGGGCGTCGCGCAGAGCGCGGAGCGCGCGCCACGCGCCGAGCAGGTCGTCGTCGGTGACCTCGTCGAGCTCGCTGAACCGGGTCCCGGTGATCTGCTCGTGCGCCAGCAGGACCGAGTCGGGTCCGACCTCAGCGGCCAGCAGCAGGCGCGGCGTGGGGGCGCCCGCGGCCTGCGCGGCGTAGCTCACGAGGGCCGCATGATCGAGCGTCCGCCGCATGTCGAACGTCCCGGCCGTGCTGTCGTCGCGCAGCCGCAGGCTCGTCCAGATCGCGCGGGCGAGACCCGCACCTTCGAGGTCGCGGTCGAGGACGGTCACGACGAGCTGCGCACCGGACCGCGTCGTGGCCTGGTAGCGGCGACCGCGCGACGTCGACGCCCGCGCCAGGAGCACGGTCACCGGGTAGCCGCCGCGGGTCAGCGCGTGCGCGACCTCGATCCCGCTGGGTCGGGTCGTCGGCGTGCCGGCCACGTACCGCGTCACCAGACCCACCGCCCAGCCGATCGCCAAGGAGAGGCCGATCCCGGCCAGCGCGATGTCGGACGACAGGACGGTGACGGCCACCAGGGAGCCGATCACCAGGACGGTCAGCGCGTTCCACGGCCGCCGGCCCATCAGCCCGGCGACCGTGGCGAAGGCGATGAGGCCGCCGAGGATCGGGGCGGTGGCCGCGCTCGCCGGATTCGTCGAGCCGGCCAGCGCGGTCAGCAGCCGGGGCAGGTCGGCGGCCGACAGGGCCCACGACAACGCCGTGAGCACGATGATCGCCACGAGGAGCGCGGCGAAGGAGTCGAAGAGCTGTCGCAGGCGCCGACGCATCGTGAGCATGACGGCCGCGGCGATGGGCAGGCCGAGGGTGCCGATGCCGCCGATGACGTTCAGCGCCAGGACCACGAACGACGGCAGCAGCGACGCGCCCGTGGCGATGTCGGTGTCCAGCCCGGCGGTCGTGCTGGTCGCGAAGTAGGCCAGCAGCACGACGGCGGCCGCGATGACCAGCGCCAGCACGAAACGTGCCAGGTCCAGTGGGCGGCGGATGCGCCGCTGGACGACGCCGTCCTCGATGACGATCGAGTCGAGGGGAGCCGACGCCGGTTCGCCTGCCGCCAGCTCGTCGTCCGGCCGCTCGCTCACGGAGTCGTCGGTTCGCGAGCTCCGGTGCTCGCTAGCGCTCTGCTCGGCCCTGGCGGGCCTCGCCCCTCCCTCGCTCACGGAGTCGTC
>JAFIHP010000175.1 GCA_017849335.1 Actinomycetales bacterium
ATCGGCTCCATGATCACGGCGGCCACGTCGCCGCGCTCCAGCCGGCGCACGACGGCGTCCGCGTCGTTCCACGGCAGCACGTCGATGTCCGCGGCGGCGACCTGGCCGGCCGTGCCGGGCACGGGGACGGGCGCGTCGGCCGGACCCATCTGGTCGAGCTCGGGACCGACGCTCCACAGCACGTTGTCGAACCAGCCGTGGTAGTGCCCTTCGAACTTCAGGACCGTCGGCCGGCCGGTCGCGGCGCGCGCGAGCCGAAGGGCGGCCTGGTCCGCCTCACTGCCCGAGGAGCAGAAGCGGACCGACTGCGCCGACGGGACGAGCTGCAGCAGCAGGCGGGCCGCCTCGTACTCCAGCTCGGTCTGGCCGCCGACGAGGATGCTGCGGTCCAGCTGTGCGACGGCCGCGCCGACGACCTCGGCGGGGCTGTGCCCCAGCAGCATCGGGCCCATGCCGAGGAAGTAGTCGACGAGCCGGTTCCCGTCGACGTCGTACAGGTAGGGGCCGGTGGCCCGCTCGAACACCAGCGGCGTCGGCGGGATCCCCATGCGGAAGTTGCTGTTGACTCCGCCGGCGACCCAGGACTCGGCGTCGGCGATCTGCCGGCGGGACTCGGTGAACTTCATGGTCAGCTCCCCACGACGGCCGTGGCCGCCGGTGCATCGTCGAGGTCGGACATCGGGCAGGCCGCGGTCGTCACCAGACCGTCCAGCCGCCGTCGACGACGAGGCTCTGCCCCGTGACGAAGCTGGATCCCGGGCCCGCGAGGAACAGCACGGCCGAGCGCAGCTCCGTGTCCTCCCCGAGCCGCTTCATCGGCGTCCCGGCCTCCAGAGCGGCGATCACCTCCGGCTGCAGCGCCTCGACGTTCGCCGGGCTCGGGAACATGCCCGGGCACAGCGCGTTGACCGTGACCCCGGTCGGCCCGAGCTGGGTCGCGAGGAACTTCGTGAGCCCGATGAGTCCGAACTTGCTCGCGAAGTACGAGCCGATGTCCAGACCGATGCCCGGGTAGCGGCTGTCGTCACCCCCGACGAGCCCGTACACCGAGGACACGTTGATCACGCGGCCCCACCCGCGCTCGACCATCCCGGGCACGAGCCGCTGGATGAGCCACATCGGCGACTCGACGTTGAGCGCCATGATCCATTGCCAGTCCTCCGACCGGACGTCCTGCCAGTGCGCCCGGTGCGAGAGGCCCGCGTTGTTCACGAGGACATCGATGTCGCCCGCGATCTCGACGAGGCGGTCCACGTCGGCGACCGATGTGACGTCGGCCTGGACGGCCGTCACGCGCGGGCCGATCTCCGCGGCCGCCGCCTGGACGACCTCGAGCCGTCGCCCGCAGATGACGACGTCCGCCCCCGCATCCACGAGCGCCTCGGTCATGCGGCGGCCCAGGCCGTCGCCTCCGCCGGTCACGAGCGCGCGCCGGCCGGTCAGGTCGAAGTCCGCGAGGGTCATGCGTTCACGCTCCCGTCGGCCGTGGCGCCGTCGTCGATGACGTCGCCGAACTCCATCTCCTCGATACCGGCCATGAGGTGCAGCAGCTGGCTGTGCGACGCGTCCTTGACGTCACCGTCGAAGACGACGTTGCCCAGGCGCAGGACGACGACGCGGTCCGCGACGGCGAGGACCGTCCGGATGTCGTGGCTGATGAGGATGACTCCGGCGCCCTTCTCGGCCGCGTTGCGCACGATGCGCAGCACGTTGCGGGTCTGCTTGACGCCGAGCGCCGCGGTCGGCTCGTCGAGGATGACCATCTTCACGTCGTCCTTCAGCGCGCGAGCGATCGCGACCGACTGCCGCTGGCCGCCGGAGAGCCGGCCGACCGACCGGTTCATGTCGGTGATCTTGATCCCCAGCGAGAGCAGTCGCTCGCGCGAGCGGATGATCGCGGTGCGGTCGTCGCGGACGGGGATGAACCCCAGCAGGCGACGGCGCGGGGTGTCCCCCAGGACCATGTTGTGCGCGATGCCGAGGTTCGGGCACACGGCGAGGTCCTGGTAGACCGTCTCGATCCCGGCGCGCCGGGCGTCGATCGGTGCACCGAAGTCCTGCGGCTTGCCGTCGAACTCGAGGACGCCCGAGTCGGGTCGGTAGACACCGGAGATGATCTTGATGAGCGTCGACTTGCCTGCTCCGTTGTCGCCGACCAGGCACACGACCTGTCCCCGGCGGACCTGGAACGACCCGTTGCGGAGGGCCGCCACCGAGCCGAAGCTCTTCGACAGGTCGCGGGCGTCCAGGACGACCTCGCCGATCTTCCGCTCGGCACCGCCGTCGATCCCGTACTCGTCGAAGGCCTCCCCGGGGCCGCGGACCGACGCGACCTCGTCCCCGGCATCCGCACTGTCCCCGGAGTCCTTCGGCACGGCCCGGTCGCGACGATGCTGCGCGATCTGGTCCGCCCCCAGCGCGAGGAGCAGGACGGCGCCCTTGGCGATGTCCTGCCACCAGCTCTGCAGCCCGGCGAAGATCATGCCCGAGTTCAGGATGCCGATCGTCGCGACGCCGATGAACACGCCGAGCGGGTGCCCGCTGCCTCCGGCGAAGGCCACGCCGCCGAGGATGACCGCGGTCAGGACGTCGAGGTTGAACGTCAGGCCGATCTGCGGCGTGCCGCTGCCGAGGCGGGCCGTCAGCAGGACGGCGACGACGCCGATCAGCAGGCCGTTGAACACGTACAGCTCGGTGATGAAGCGGTCGACGCGGACGCCGGTCAGTCGCGCGGCGAGCGGGTTGCCGCCGATCGCGTAGACCTTCAGGCCCGCGACCGTCCGCGTGAGCCAGAAGCCGCACACGACGAAGATGACCAGCGCCACGATGACCGGGACGGGGACGCCGAGGAGCTTCGCGCGGCCGATGGAGATGAAGGCGTCGGAGAAGCCGAACACCGACCGGCCGTCGCTGACGAGGTACGCCATGCCCGTGAACACGGACATCGTGCCGAGGGTCACGATCAGCGGCGAGATCTTCATGACCTTCACGAGGATGCCGTTGATCAGGCCGAGGACGGCGCCGAGGATCAGGCCCGCGGCGATCGGGGTGATGACGTCACCGGTCGCCTTCGCGACCTGGGCCACCGTGACGGAGATCAGCGCCAGCTGGCCACCGATCGACAGGTCGACGTTGCCGGCGATGAGAAGGAACATCGAGCCCACGGCGGCGATCGCGATCGCCG
>JAFIHP010000176.1 GCA_017849335.1 Actinomycetales bacterium
CGGAACCGACGAAGACCTCGCGATCGTCCTCGACGACGTCTGGGTCCAGTACAAGCTGCGCAACGCGCACCACTACAACCTCAAGCGGACGATCAGCAACGTCCTGACGCGTCGCAAGGAGGAGCCCGAGATCATCGCGGCACTGCATGGCGTCACGCTCGAGGTCCCGAAGGGCGCCCGGATCGGCCTGTCCGGCCCCAACGGCGCAGGCAAGTCGACGTTGCTTTCCGTCATGGCGGGCGTCCTGACGCCGACGCGGGGCACGGCCACGACCACGGGCCGCGTGCTGGCCCTGCTCGGCGGGCCGAACGAGGGCCTGGATCCCGAGCAGACCGGCCGGGAGAACGCGATCGCCCTCGGCGTCCGGCTCGGCGAGAGCGTCGGGCAGATGCAGGAGCGCGTCGAGGACATCAAGGACTTCTCCGGGCTCGGCAAGCGGTTCGACCACCCGGTCTACACCTACTCCAGCGGCATGCAGGTCCGGCTCCGGTTCACGACGATCACGTCGGTACGCGCCGACGTGCTCGTCGTCGACGAGGGCATCGGCGCTGCGGACGCCGAGTTCAACACGCGCGCGGACGAGCGCCTTGCCCAGTTCTACGCACAGTCCGGGACGCTGGTCCTCGCCAGCCACGACCCCAGCCTGCTGGACAAGCTCTGCACCTCAGTGCTGCACGTCGAGCACGGGGCGGTCACGCCGGCCTGACGCCGGACCTCGGCGCTTGGCCCGTCCGGGGCCACAGCACCGGGAAGACCTGCGGGTCCGCGTAGTCCGGGCGGCCGTCGGCGGTCCGCCGGCACAGCTCGTCGTCGGCGAGGCGCACCGGGCGCCCGTCGGCGCCGAGGACCTCGCGGTACTGGTTGTCCTCGGGCTGCAGGTGGACGGAGAGCACCCTCCGCGGACGGTCCGACCGGTTGGACTCGCTGGCATGCATCAGCCGCATGTGGTGGAAGCTCACCTGGCCGCGCCGCAGTTCGATCCGGACCACCCGCTCGGCGGGAACGTCACGGCCGACGACCTCGCCCAGGCGGGCCAGGTTGCGGTCATGGAACAGCCGCAGGTGCTCGGAGGTGTCCCAGAGATGGCTCCCGTCGACCACCATCAGCGTGCCGCTGTCCGCGGTCGTGTCCTGCAGCGGTATCCAGGCCGTGATCATCTCGGTCGAGGTGCAGGTGGACCAGTACGCGTGGTCGGTGTGCCATCCGATGATCGCCTCGCCGTCATCGGGCTGCTTCACCACCGCCTGGTCGTCGAACAGCCGGACGGATCCGGTGCCGGCCAGCCGGGCCGCGATCGCCCCGATCAGCGGCGCGAGCGTCAGCACCCCGAAC
Organism: Actinomycetales bacterium; assembly: GCA_017849335.1. Taxonomy (GTDB): domain Bacteria; phylum Actinomycetota; class Actinomycetes; order S36-B12; family S36-B12; genus UBA10649. The sequence continues at coordinate 1,333 of JAFIHP010000176.1, forward strand.
GCCGGTTGCTGGTAGGTGAGGAACTCGCTGTTCTGCACCCCCGGAGGGTCGCCCGGCCGCCAGTCCTCGTGGCCGACCGTCGACCGGAGGCGCTCGGCGTCGGGCCGGCGCTGGTGGTCGTCGACCCTCCGCACCATGTCGTCCAGCAGGTCCAGCGGGACGATCGGATCGGTGACGTACCAGCCGTGCTCGCGATAGAACGCCACGTCCCCCGGCGTCGGCAGGTCGGTCTCCTCCGGCCGCCACAGATCTGGCACGGCCGCAGGCTAGCGGGGCCCAGGACGGGAGCCGTCGCGATAGCGGGGGAAGTAGCCCGCCGTGTCGATCGCGGCGGGCCCGGCCGCGCGCTCGTAGGCCGCCCGATCGAGCACCCAGCCGCCCAGCCAGGTCTGCCGCGTACCCGTCGACCAGCTCCGCTTGTAGTCCGCGAGGCCGTCGTCCGGTCCGCCCGAGCCGCCGCCGAAGTCGAACCACCGGGCACTCACGGCGAAGTGACCCAGGGCGAAGAGGTCCAGCCCGTGCATCGCCCGCAGGCGGTAGCCCTCCGGCGAGGAGGCCGCCAGGTGCGAGTGGACGACGCCCCCGCGCCGCAGGCACAGCTGGGCGGCGACGAGCTCGCCGCGGTGACGCGCCGTCAACAGCTCCGCCCCGGGAAGGGCGAGCTGGGCCGCGAGGCTGGTGGCCGAGAACGCGGCGATCCCCGTCACGGCGTGCCGGCGAACGACGTGCTCGTACAGCCGCACCCACTCCTGCGGGTCGGCGGCCGACCCCGAGGTCGCCGCGACGTCCAGCCCGTCCAGCGCACGTTCGGCCGTGCGGCGGCGCGACGGCCGACCGATCTCGTCGGGTGGCGTCGCCAGGTCGACGACGAAGTGCGGCTTGTAGGGCCGGAGCAGGTCCGCGCCGGCGGCCCGCACCGCGGCGTCCGCATCGTCGGCGAACGGATCGGTGACGATCACGAGGCTGACCAGCTCGCCCCGGAGCCCGTCGACGTCGGTCGCCAGCGCCGACCAGTCCAGGCAGTCGAACACCGGGTACGGACCGATGGCGTCGGCATCGCCCCCGGTCGGCAGCGGCCGGACGACGACGGCACCCCCGCTGGCCGGCAGCCGGCGGATCGTGCCGAACTCGGCCAGCGACGCGGCGTAGCAAGGGTCGGCGTAGCCGAGGCTCGGGACCGTCACGCGGTCGGTCCCTGGCCCGCAGCAGCCCGGCGGGCGACCGCGTCGCCGTAGGCCGCCAGGTGAGCACGCGCGACGTCGTCGATCGTGGCCGGTCGCCGCATGCGCGGCAGCGTCCGGTCCGGGAGCGCGGCCACGTTCGCGATGACCTCGGCCAGGGACGCGGCGTTGCCGGCCTGGAAGTGCCACCCGTCGACGCCGTCTCGCACCTTCTCGGCCGTCCCGCCGATGTCGGAGCAGATCACCGGGACTCGGCGCGCGAGCGCCTCCTCGATGACGACCGGACTGTTCTCCCACCACGTCGACGGCACGACGATCGCGTCGGCGTCGTCGAGGATCGCCGGCAGCGCGGCCTGCGTGTACCGGCCCCGCGTCCGTACCAGTGGCGCGGACCTCCGCAGCGCGGTCGAGATGTCCGCGTGGAACTCCGGCGAGAAGCGGTCCGACCCGTCGCCGAACACGTCGACCCGGTCCAGCGTTCCCGGCGCCGTCCTCTGCAGGAGCTCGACTGCGGACAGCAGGACGCCGACGCCCTTGTGCGGCGTGTGCTGGCCGATGAACGCCAGGCGCAGTCCGGCGACGGCGGGCCGCGGCGCCGGGTCGCTCCGCCCCTCGAAGACCAGCGCGTTCGGGATGACCCGCACGTCGTCGATGCCCGGTGCGCCCGTCCCCCAGTCCAGGTAGCGACGACGGGCGAACTCGCTCGGCGTGACGAACACGTCGACGTCGGCGAGTCCGCGCCGGACGTAGTCCGCACGCGCCGCCACCGTGTCGATCGACCAGGACACGCACGCGGAGCAACGGCTCGTACCCGATGCCAGGCACAGGTTGCCCGCCTCGTCGACCATCTGGCCCGACCGCAGGCAGATCGCCATGTACTCGTGCAGGGTCAGGACGATCCCGGCAACCGGCAGGACCCGACGGACCAGGAGCGGCAGGTCGATCCCGACGTGGAAGTAGTGGTGCAGGTGGACGACGTCGGGACGGAGATCACGCAGCAGCCTCGCCCAGCCGTCGGCCTGCGTCGGGTCGGTCCACGTGAAGAAGGCCGAGTCGGTGCGGCTCTCCACGAGGACCTCGGCGTAGCCGCGCTCGGAGCCGAGGACACCGTCGGGTGCGTGCTCCGGCAGGCGGCCGACGGCCGAGGCGAGCGTGACGTCGACACCGTCCACGGCCGACAGCCCGTCGGCCAGCGCCACGGCCGAGCGCTGGGCTCCCCCGGGATGCTCGGCCTCCCACTCGTGCGACACGAGCAGCACCTTCATCGTCGGCCGCCGGTGCGCTCAGCGACCACCACGCTCTTCGCGAGGGTGACGGCAATGCCTCCGAGCTCGTCGCGCCGGTAGGAGGCTCCCTCGACATGCGTCCACCGCACGCCCGGGTCGACGACGAGCCTCCCGATGTCGCGCAGCGACAACGACAGCAGCACGTCCTCGAAGTCACCGCGGCCGTAGACCGCCGGGACGCCGCCGACTCGCTCGAGCACGGTACGGCGAACGCAGATCGCCGCGCCGGTCAGCATCGGAACATCGAAAATCTCGGCCGGCAGGTCGTCGGCCGGGCCGTGCTTGCCTGGGTGGCCGGGGAGGACGAAGCCGGGGAAGTCCGGGGCGTCGACCATCGCCATCCCCGCATGCTGCAGGCTCCCGTCGGGGAACAGCAGGACGGGTGCGATCGCCGCGACGTCGGCGGCCATGCCCGCGGCCAGCCGGACCAGGTCCGTCGACGGGTCGGCAACCAGCACGTCGCTGTTCAGCAGGACCACGAGCTCGCCCCGACCCGAACGCCAGCCGGTGTTGCAGGCGGCCGCGAAGCCCGCGTTGCGGTCATGTACGAGCACCTGCATGGGCACGTCGTAGACCGGTTCGTTCCAGGCCCGGACCCACGCGACAAGGTCGCCTGCCAGCTGCGGGTCGTCGCACACGACGGTCAGCTCGACCCCGTCGTTCGCGTCGGCCAGCGCACGCACGAGGTTCCGCAGGTAGGTGTACTCCCGGTAGACGGGCACGACGACGCTGACAGCTGAGTTGCCGGTCATCCGCGCGTGGCGGTAACCGAGGGACACGTCCGGCGCAGGCGGCACAGCGGATGCCCGAGCGACTCCGACGACCGCAGCCAGCGCCGCAGGGGTCGGCGTGCCCGCGACGGCGAGACCAGCGAACGTCTCTTCCGGGACGGCGTCGTGCCGTACATCGTCGATCGGCAGCCTGACGGACTGTCCTCCCGCCCGGACCTCGACGACCAGGGGCGACGCGGTGTCGACAGGACCGGCCACCTGCCCGACGATGCCGAATGCACTCGACGCCGCGCCGGGGCCGAGCACGTGCTCTGCGACGTCGGGCCGCTCCTTTCGCATGAGCGGCGACCAAGGTCCTGAGCCATCCCGCTGGATCGCGCGCACGGAGACCGGCCCGGGCCGCCCGTCGCGCTCGACCACCCAGCCGTCCACGCACAACGAGCCGTCCGTCAGCAGCCAGCATGTGTCGACACGCGCACGCAGAGCGCCGGACCAGCGCTGGCCCGCGCGTGACGCTGCCGCCCGCCGAAGCCGTTGCAGCAGCGACGACCCGCCCCGAAAGGCGGTCATGGCCTAGGCACCATCCCCGTACGGCGCCAGCACCCAGGGCTGGTAGCGCAGCGTTCCACGCGTGTCCTGGCGGCCTGACCACAGGTCCATGAGTGATCCCACATCGATGGCGACCGCCCCAGCCGCCTTGATCGCGCTGCAGTAGATTTTCCCGAGCATCCCGGCACCGACGAGCCACAGCTGACCGGGGGCGAACTCGTGAGCGAGCACATCCCCGGATCGCGCCCAGTGCGACTCCTCGCGCGACGGTCGACGTCCGTACAGGTGGAGCTCACCGGGGATACCGACCCAGTCGACGTCACGGGCGGGCCGGCGGTGGACGAAGCCCGCCGGGTCGACCGGGCCGATCATCCCGGTGCAGCGCGCCAGGAGCCGCTCCGCGAGTCCAGAGACCTCCAGCGCCCACGCGATGTCCCAGCCCCCGGCAACGACCGCCTCCGCGGGGACGTCGTGCTCGATGCAGCCGAGCACGACGTCGACGCAGCCGTCCGGGCCCTCGATGCACTGCACGAGGTCGGGCACGCCGACGAAGTCGGCGTTGCGCAGGCTGGAACCGAGCCAATGCCGGAACTGCGCGTATGCCTCGGGGTCGAGCTCGTTCCAGTCACCGCGTTCGTCGGCGCCGAGGGCACCGCCGATGTTCGAACGCTCACCGGCGAGGGCGAGTCCTTCGCCGTCCCCCAGCCGGACGCAGCTGTATCCGGTCCCACTGTCGGCCGCCTCGATCGCCGCGTCGACCACGGCCGTGACGGCCTCAATGTCGAAGGTGTCGTAGTCGACCCAGCCGACCGACTGCGACCGGAAGGGACCGCTCGACTCGATCCGCTCCACCAGGTAGTCGACGCAGGCGGCCGAGTCGAGCGGCCCGCGGCGGGGCTGCGCCGC
>JAFIHP010000177.1 GCA_017849335.1 Actinomycetales bacterium
GACCGCCAGGGTCCGGTCGCGCGCGCCGCTCAGCGCGAGTGCGTATCGCCCCGGCACGGCGCCGAGCCCCACGCTCGACGATCCGGCCGCGAACCCGCCGTCGCCGGCAGCGCGCAGGACCCGCGCACCGGCGGCGACGACGCTCGCGTCACCCGTGACGTCGTCCGGTGCGGCGACGACGTCGACGACGGCCCCCGGCTCGGCGGTCGCCGCAAGAGCGGGGCTCGCGAGGACGACAGGAACGGCGACCTCGCCCGGCCGAAGGCGGGCGAGCGAGGCGGTGTCCGCGGGCACCTGGGCAGACGTGGGTGTCGTGCGCAACGAGGTGAGCGCGAACAGCATCGCCGCCCCCGCGAGGAGGGCAGCCACCGTCCGGCGGTGTCGTCGGGCGGTGGCTCTCACTCGGTCGGCGGGGTGCACCCGTCGACGCTAGGGCCGGTCGGCGCGACGGCCCGCGACTTGTCCACAGGCCCGCGCGAGCTCAGAGCGTTCGGCCGTAGCAGACCGAGATGGTCGAGGCGGCGTACGGGCCGAACAGGGGGACCCGCTCGTACCCCTCGCGTTCGTAGAACCGCTGTGCGTCGGGCTGACCGGTCCCGGTCTCCAGGACCAGCCGCGTCGCCCCGGCAGCCGCGGCCTGCCGCTCGAGCTCGCGGAGCACGGCGACAGCCGCGCCCGTGCCGCGCGCGGCCGGGACGGCGTACATGCGCTTGATCTCGACCACGTGGGGCCCGAGGACGCCCGGGTCGAGCGGGCGCAGACCGCCGCAGGCGACCGCGACACCGTCCTGGTCTCGGGCGACCACGAAGACGGGCACGTCCGCCGCGGTCGGTGCCACCCCCGGCTCGTGGTCGTCGCTGCCGTAACGGGCGTCGAGCTCGCGCCTTTGAGCGGCGCGGAGCGCAGCGGCATCCGGGTCGTCCCAGTCGACGAGGTCGACGGTGACGTCCGATCGACCGGAGTTCACCGGCGTCCCCCGGTGCCGGTCAGGAGGCAGACGGCGCCGGCGCCTTGCTGGCCGTCGTGGAGGAGCCCGACGAGCCGCTGGTTCCGGCAGAGCCGCTGGCTCCGGAGGACGAGGAGCTCGACGACCCGGAGTCGGAGGAGGTCGCAGTGCTCGAGGACCCGGAGGAGTCGCCGCCGGACTTCGTGGCCGACGTGCTCGACTTCGCGTCCCGGGAGTCGGTGCGGTAGAAGCCCGAGCCCTTGAAGTGGATCCCGACGCCGCTGAACAGCTTGCGGACTCCGGGAGCGCCGCAGACCGGACACTCCGTGAGCGTCGGGTCCGACATCTTCTGCTGGACCTCGTGCGTGGCGTCGCACGACGCGCACGCGTACTCGTACGTGGGCACGCAGCCTCCTGGCACTCGTCGGTGGAGAGTGCTAAGTGTGCCCTGTCGCCCCCGGGGCTGGCAAACCGCCCCGGCGATCTCGGCCCCAAGGCCCGGCGCCGCTTGTACGGTGCGCCCGTGCGGACGTTCTGGCGGGTTGCCGGTGTGCTGGGCCTGGTGCTGCTCCTCGCCCTCGGCGGGCTGATCGCGTTCGGCGTGCACAGCGTCCGCGCGTCGTTCCCGCAGACGTCCGGCGAGATCGCCCTCCCGGGGTTGCGGGCGCCGGTCTCCGTGGTCCGCAACGACCTCGGCGTGCCCGACATCTACGCGAGCTCGCTGGCCGACCTGTTCTACGCCGAGGGCTACACCCACGCGCAGGACCGGTTCTGGGAGATGGACGTCCGTCGGCACATCACGGCCGGCCGGCTGTCGGAGATGTTCGGCAAGAGCCAGGTCGAGACCGACTCGTTCCTGCGCACCCTCGGCTGGCGACGGATCGCGGAACGGGAGGTCGGCCTGCTGTCCGACCGCTCGCGCGCGATTCTCGACGCCTACTCGGCGGGGGTGAACGCCTACCTGGCCGACCACGCCGGCGCTCAGCTGAGCCTGGAGTACGCCGTCCTCGGCCTGCAGAACCCGGACTACCGGCCCGAGCCGTGGACGCCGGCGGACTCGGTCGCGTGGGTGAAGGCGCTCGCGTGGGAGCTGCGCAGCAACATGGACGACGAGGTCTACCGGGCGATCATGTCGGCGTCGGCCGGGGTCGACCGGACCGAGGAGCTCTTCCCGCCGTACCCGTTCGCGACCCACCGGCCGATCGTCGAGGGGGGTGCCGTGGTGGACGGCGCCTTCGACCAGGACGCGACGGCCGCGGGAGGCGGGGGCGGCGCGAACGTGCTCGCGGACGCTCGGGGCGCGCTGCTGGCGACGCACCGCGTCGCCGCCCTGCTCGACCCGTGGCTGGGGACGTCGGGGGAGGGCATCGGCTCGAACTCGTGGGTCGTCGCCGGTGACAAGACGACGACGGGGAAGCCGATCCTCGCGAACGACCCGCACCTCGCTCCGGCGATGCCGAGCCTGTGGTACCAGGCCGGACTGCACTGCATCACCGTCACCGCGGACTGCGACTACGACGTCTCGGGCTGGACGATGTCCGGCATGCCCGGAGTCTTCATCGGGCACAACGCCCGCGTGGCGTGGGGATTCACGAACCTCGGGCCCGACGTCACGGACCTCGTCCTCCAGAAGGTCGACGGCGACGCCTACCTCGTCGACGGCGAGCAGGTGCCGATGACGACACGGCAGGAGGTCATCCGGGTCGCCGGAGGCGAGCCGGTGACGATCACCGTCCGCGAGACCGCGGACGGTCCGCTGATCTCCGACGTGGCCGGGATCGACACATACACGGCGATCGGGGCGGACGCGCCGGTCCCGGCCCCCGGGTCGGTGGCGACCCGGGAGGCCCCGCCTGATCGCGGGTCCGGCTACGCGGTCGCGCTGAGGTGGACCGCGCTGCAGCCGTCGCGCACGTTCGACGCGTTCGACCTCCTCGACACCGCCGGAGACTTCACGGACTTCCGGGCGGCCGCGGCACAGCTGAACGCGCCGGCGCAGAACCTGATCTACGCCGACGTCGACGGCAACATCGGCTACCAGGCGCCCGGCCAGATCCCGATCCGCGAGGGCTACGACGGGAAGTGGCCGATCCCCGGGTGGGACTCGCGCTACCGCTGGACGGGGTACATCCCGTTCGACGCGCTTCCGAGCGTCTACAACCCCAAGGAGGGCTGGATCGTCACGGCGAACCAGGCCGTCATCGGTCCGACGTACCCGTACTTCATCACCGACGACTGGTCGTACGGCGCTCGCAGCCAGCGGATCGTCGACCTGGTCGAGCAGGCGACCGCCGGCGGCGGCCTGCTCGACGTCCCGGCGATGCAGCGCATCCAGATGGACACCGTGAACGAGCTGGCGACGTTCCTCGCGCCGAAGCTGGCGGCGCTGCCGACGACGCCGACCACCGAGGCCGCGGTCGCGCTGCTGCGGGGCTGGGACGGGAGCCAGCCGGCCGACTCTGCGCCGGCCGCCTACTTCAACGCCGTGTGGCGGCAGCTCGTGGCGCGGATGTTCGACGGGGAGTCCGGGACGGATCTCATCTCCGCCGACGGCGGCGACCGGTTCTGGCAGGTCGTCTACCGGATCTGGGACTCGCCGCGCGACTTCTGGTGGGACGACAAGACGGTCGACGGGGTGCAGACCCGCGACGAGACACTGCAGGCGGCCATGGCGGCGGCCGCGACCGAGCTGCAGCAGACGCTCGGCGACGACCCGTCCGCGTGGCAGTGGGGCCAGCTGCACACCCTGCTGCTGCGCAACCAGACGCTGGGCGACAGCGGGATCGCCCCGATCGAGGCGCTGTTCAACCGCGGCCCCATCCAGACGGCGGGCGGGTCGTCCATCGTGGACGCGACGGGCTGGACGCCGTCGGACGGCTACGAGGTCGACTGGGTGCCGAGCATGCGGCAGGTCGTCGACCTGGCGAACCTGGACGCGTCGACCTGGGTGAACCTCACCGGCGCGAGCGGCCACGCGTTCGACCCGCACTACGACGACCAGGTCGAGGCGTGGCGCACCGGTACGCAGTACCCCTGGGCGTACACGCCGGACGCGGTGCGGTCCGCCGCCGTCGACACCCTGGCGCTCGTCCCGACCCCGAGCAGGGGCTAGCGGTCAGCCGAGGCGCACCAGGCCGGACGGCGTCAGCACGCCGTCGACCGTGATGTCGTGCGGCTCGTACGGGACCTCGTCGAGCACCTCGTCGTCGTACACCACGGCCACGCGCAGCGGGCCGCCCGCCGCGTGCGCCGGCACGGTCGCCAAGGTCCGGTCGTAGTAGCCGCCCCCTTGACCCAGGCGGTGGCCCGTGCGGTCGACGGCCAGGGCCGGCACCAGGATCGCCGCCACCCCGGCGAGCCCCCGCGGGTCGGCATCGCCGACCGGCTCGGCGATGCCGAACCGCCCTCGTCGAAGCTCGACCCCCGGGTGCCAGGCGACCCACTCCAGCGCGTCGCCGACGACACGGGGGACGAGGACGCGCAGCCCCGCGTCGTGGAGGGCGGCGATCAGCGCCTTCGTCGGCGGCTCGGTGGGCAGGGCGAGGTGGGCGGCGACGCACGGCGCGGCTCCGGGCGGCAGCAGGGTCCCCGCGGCTCGCGCGATCGCCGTCGACGCGCGTTCGCGGTCGAGGCTGCTGCGCTCCGACCGTCGCGCACGCACCCAGGCACGCAGCGCGGCCTTGCTCGGGCCGGCTGCGGTCTCCACGAGGATCATCGTGCCCGATCCCCTAGGGTCGGCCCATGGATGGACGCCCCGTGCGCAAGGCCGTGATCCCTGCTGCCGGCCTCGGCACGCGCTTCCTGCCGGCGACGAAGGCGACGCCCAAGGAGATGCTGCCGGTCGTCGACAAGCCGGCCATCCAGTACGTCGTCGAGGAGGCGGTCGCCGCCGGGCTCGACGACGTCCTGTTCATCACCGGGCGCAGCAAGCGGCCCCTCGAGGACCACTTCCACCGCAACCTGGAGCTCGAGCAGGTCCTCCACGAGAAGGGCGACACGGCTCGCCTGGACGCCGTGACCGAGTCGACTGACCTCGCCCGGATCCACTACGTCCGCCAGGGCGACCCGCTGGGCCTGGGCCACGCCGTCCTCGTGGCCGAGAGCCATGTCGGGGACGAGCCGTTCGCGGTCCTGCTCGGCGACGACCTGATCGACCCCCGCAACCCCGTCCTGCCGGCGATGGCCGACGTGCGGGCACGGTTCGGCGGTTCGGTCCTGTGCCTCATGCAGGTGCCGCGCGAGTCGATCTCGCTCTACGGCTGCCCGGCGGTCGAGCTCACCGACGACCCGACGGTGGTCACCGTCACTGACCTGGTCGAGAAGCCGGACGCCGACGTGGCGCCGAGCGACTACGCCGTGATCGGCCGCTACCTGCTGGACCCGGCCGTCTTCGACGTCCTTCGGGCGACTCCGCCTGGTCGAGGCGGGGAGATCCAGCTCACCGACGCGCTGCGCGTGCTGGCGACCATGCCGGCCGGTCAGGGCGGCGGCGTGCACGGCCTGGTGTTTGACGGACTGCGGTACGACACCGGCGATCGCCTGTCGTACCTCCAGGCGAGCGTGATGTTGGCGTGCGAGCGGGAGGACCTCGGCCCGGCGTTCCGTACCTGGCTCGCCGAGTTCGTCGCCCGGTCGTGACAGCGAGCCCCTGGCCCGCCACCCTCGCCCACGGCGAGGTCACGCTCCGGCCGCTGCGCCAGCTGGACGGGCGCGCCTGGCGCGAGGTCCGCGCGCGCAACGCCGACTGGCTGCGCCCGTGGGAGGCGACGCTGCCACCCGAGGCCGAGTCGACCGAGGACATCCCGACGTTCGCGATGATGGTCCGGCGGCTGCGCCGGGAGGCGCGGCAGGGACGCACCCTCCCCTTCGCGATCGTGTACGAGGGCCGGCTCGTGGGGCAGCTCACGCTCGGGGGCATCGCCTGGGGATCCCTGCGCGCCGGCTATATCGGCTACTGGATCGACCGGGAGGTCGCCGGGCGCGGCATCATGCCGACCGCGGTCGCGCTGGCGCTGGACCACGCCTTCGACGTGATGGGCCTGCACCGGATCGAGATCAACATCCGGCCCGAGAACGCCGCCTCGCTGCGGGTCGTCGAGAAGCTCGGGCTGCGACGCGAGGGCGAACGTCGGGAGTACCTCCACATCGACGGGGCCTGGCGTGACCACGTCGTCTACGCGGTCTACCGCGACGAGTTTGCCGGCGGGGTGCTCGCCGCCTACCTGTCGCGGAGCTAGTGCCGCGACACGCCGGGCGCACGACGCGCGCCTTCCCAGTGTTCGGCGGGATGCCCCCTAACGTTACGTGTCGTGACGGGCCTGATCTACCTGGTGATCATCGCCTTGTGGGCCGCCGTCCTCATCCCGGCCTGGCTGCGTCGTCACGACCAGATCAGCGAGGTCCGGTCGACCGCCCGGTTCAGCTCCGCGATGCGCTCGCTGGGCGACCGTGGTCGGATGCAGTACGCCGCTGACACCTACATCCTCGACAGCCGCGACGTGGACCTGGCGCTCCAGGACTCCGCCGCCCCGCGATCGGAGGCTCGCATGACGCGACCGACGGCTGACCGGACCGAGCGTCGCACCGAGGGCCTGAACCCGGAGTACGAACGCGAGCTCGTGCGGCAGGCTGCGGCGACCCGGCGCGCCATCGTGCTCGGCTCGCTCACCGCGCTCCTCCTGGTCACGCTCCTGCTCGCGATCGCCTCGGTCGTGCCGAAGTGGGCGCCGGCGCTGGCGGCCATTCCCGTCGTCGCGTTCGTCATCGCCGCCGCGATGACCTCGTCGGCGCGGTCGGCAGCCCCGGCCCGCTCGGAGGGCCGTCGGCCCGCTTCGCGCACGGACCGTCGTGCCCCCGCTGCCTCCTCGTCCACGACCGCCCGTCGGGCGGCCCCGCAGCAGACGGACGAGGAGTGGGAGAACTGGAACGCGTGGGACGACGACTCGTGGGAGGCCCAGCCCACGACGCTGCCGACCTACGTCAACGCACCGCGGGCGTCCGCCGTCCCACGGGGCATCGACCGCGACACCCCCGGCGAGTGGACCGGCGAGGCGATGGTCCAGGCCGCCCAGGCGATGCGCAGCCGGCCCCGCTCGCAGCCGCTCCCCGACGCCAGCCAGCTCGGTCACGGTGACGAGACCGCAGAGATCCCGGCGGTCGCCGACGACTACCCGGCTCGCCGCGCCGTCAACGAGTAGCGGGGGACGGGGGCGGTCGGACGCCCGCATCGCCTTGCTACCCTGTGTCCCCGCACGACCAAGGGGCTGTAGCGCAGCTGGTAGCGCACCTCGTTCGCAACGAGGGGGTCAGGGGTTCGAGTCCCCTCAGCTCCACCATTGTTCTTGTCGGCCGGATAGCGTGGCCGGGTGGCGCCGTTCACCGACATCCCCGTCGTGTCGCTCGCCGGCTGGCGTGACGACCCGTCGTTCCCCGACCGCCTCGTCCGGATCTGTCACGAGGTGGGCTTCTTCAGCCTCGTCGACCACGGCGTTCCCGAGTCGGTCGTCGACCACTACTTCGACCTGCTGACGGCGTTCTTCGCGCTGCCGGTCGAGGTCAAGGAGGGCATCGACAAGCGTCGGTCGCCGCACTTCCGCGGCTGGGAGCGCGTCGGCGCCGAGCTGACCGACAACCGGGTCGACTACCGCGAACAGCTGGATCTCGGCACCGAGAACCCGCCCTACCCGCCGGATGCGGAGCCGGTCTACCTCCGGCTGGACGGGCCGAACCAGTGGCTTCCGGACGCGGTGCTGCCGGGGTTCCGGTCCACGGTGACCGACTTCCTGGCGCGGCTCGCCGCCGTGGCTGAGGAGATCATGGGGATCCTCGCGCTCGGCCTGGGTCTGCCCGAGCGGACCTTCCGCGACGCTTTCGGAGAACGTCCCCTGTCGCTGGCGAAGCTCATCTCCTACCCGCCGACCCCGCCGGGTGAGGCGGGCGTCAACAGCCACCACGACGCCGGCTTCCTGACGGTGCTGCTCCAGCACGGCGTGGGCGGACTCGAGGCGCAGAACCCCGACGGCGACTGGATCGCCGTGCCGCCGATGCGCGGCGCCTTCAACATCAACCTCGGCGAGATGCTCCAGTCGATGACCGGGAACTACCTCGTAGCGACGACTCATCGCGTCGTCGCCACCGACCAGCGCTACTCCTCGGCGTACTTCC
>JAFIHP010000178.1 GCA_017849335.1 Actinomycetales bacterium
GCCATCGGCGGCCCGTCGGCCAGGAGCACGAGGAGGGCCGCGACGGCGGCCGGGTCGCCTTGCGCGTCGACGAACACCCCGGCACTGTCGTTGCCGACGTGTCCGGCGAGTCCCAGGCGCTGGGCCTGGCGGTGGACGAACGGACGGAACCCGACCCCCTGCACGACGCCGGTCACCCGGATCTCCACGTGGCGGGCGGTCACGTCCCCGCTCGTTTCTCCCGGCGGGCGGGACAACCGCACGAATTCGCCGCCCCACCCCCCACATTCCTTCGTTTGTCCCGGCGGGCGGGACAAACGAACGAATCGGGGCGCTTCGCTGCGCGATTCGTGCATTCGTCCCGGCGGGCGGGACAACCGCACGTGGGGGTGGGGGCGGGGGCGGTCACAGCTGCCAGACCATCGCGCGGTTGTTGCCGGAGTCGGCCACGGCCAGCAGCTCGCCGGTCGCGCACAACCCGTAGGGCCAGCAGAGAGAGTCGTCGGTGACGGCGTCCCACCGGTTCTCGCCGTTGGCGTCCATGTCCGGCTGGGCCAGCACGTCGTCGGCCGGTACTCCCGCGCCCGCGCGCGGCAGGTCCCGCCAGACCAGGACGCGGTTGTTGGACGTGTCCGCGACGACGAGCCGGCCCCCCGAGACCACCACGCCGTAGGGGAACCGCAGCCGTCGCGCCCCCTGGGGACGGTTCTTGAACTCGTCGGTCAGCGTGAGGTCCTCCTGGCCGAGGACGAGATCGGCCGGGCGGTCGGCGTCGAGCGGCGGGGGTGTCCAGCCGAGCACGCGGTGGTCCCCGGCGTCGGCGACGTACAAGGTCCGCTCGTCGCCGGCGACCGCATGGGGCCAGCGGAACGTCGAGCCGCCCGCGGCCCCGCCGCGGTTGTCCTCCCGCGCCGCCGGGTCGTCCTGACCCAGCAGCACGTCGGCCGGCCGCCCCGGGTCGGGCAGGTGCGGGCCGCGCCAGCCGAGCACGCGACGGTTGCCCGTGTCGGCGACCCAGAAGCAGCCGGCGACGACGCCGAAGCCGAACGGCCAGTACAGGCTGGACAGGGACGGCTCGCCGCCGGCGTTGGCCTCCACGTCGCTCGGACCGGGCTGGCCGAGCACCCAGGTCGGCGGCGTGAACGACTCCTGCGGCAGGTCGTCCCACGCCAGCAGCCGATGGTTCCACGCGTCCGCGACGACGAGCCGGCCGTCGACGACGGCCACGCCGGTCGGCAGGTTCAGGCCGCGCACGACGTCGGTGCCGGCCACGTTCGGGCCCTCGCTCAGCAGGCCGGGCTGACCGACGACGACGTCGGCGGGCGCCCCGTCCGCCTCCGGCCAGCGGTGCCAGACCAGCACGCGGTGGTTGCCGGTGTCGGCCACGACGAGGCGCTCACCGTCGGTCCAGACCCCGCGCGGGGCGTACATCGTGCCGGGCGTCGGCGCGGCGTCCGGCAGCCGCAGGCCGCCCGGAGCCGCTCCGCCCAGCCGGAGCAGCGGCCGGGCCGAGGCGAGGCTGGCCACGGTCATGCCGGCGGTCCGACCCGCAGGGTGTCCAGCGAGACGAACGCCGTCGACGGCTCCGGGGCGACCTCCTCGACGCGCGACAGGCCGGGGACCCGCTGGCGGATCACGCCCATGATCTCGTCCTTCGTGGCCTGGTCCGGGGCGCTGCAGCCCGTCGCGAACCGCACGTAGGCGACGTCGCCCCGCACCGCCTCCACGGTCATCTCGATCGAGCTGGTCACCAGGTACGGACGGATCTGCTCCACGACCCGCAGCACGTCGATGGTGCGATCGGTGCGGACGATGCCGTGCGCGACGAGCAGCGCCATGACCTCCGGGTCGTCGACGGACTCGTACAGCAGCTCGCCGCCTCGAGCGTCCTCCCGCAGCCGGTGCACGAGCGCGACGAGTCCGCGTCGGTTGAACTCGCCGATGGCCTCCAGCGTCTGCGCCAGGAGCTCGCGGGGGGCCGGGGGGAGGTGCTCCACCTGGCCGCGTAGCTCGTCGATGTGGCGAGCGAGGTCGTCGAACGCCATGGTGTCGAGCGCGGGTCCGACGGTCGTGGGTGCGGTCATGGCGTCTCCTACGAGTAGACCTGCTGGCGGAGGATGAGCTGTCGGGCCTGGCCGACGAGGACGTCGGCGAACGCGGCCTGCGCGAGGCGGGCGAGCACGTCCGCGACCGGGCCGCCGTCGTCGGCAGGGACCGAGCGCTGGGCGAGTGCCTCCAGGACGAACGCGTGCCCGGCGGGGTTGTCGAGCAGGTTCTCGGCGAAGAACGCCCGGACGAAGTCCGCGCGGTTCACCCCGTCGCCGTCCGGGTCCTCGGTGAGCCGGGCGACCGCGGCGTCGGGTCCGCCGCAGCGGTAGACGACGCGCTCGGCGAAGTCCGACGTCGCCTGCTGCAGGAGCAGCTCGAACTGCTGGCGCAGGAAGAGCTCCATCAGCGCACCCCGTCCGCGACGCCGCTGACCGCGGCCTGCTGGGCCGTCTGCTCGGCCTCGGCGAGGGAGGCGAGCACCTCGTCGACTCCGTCGACGCCGTCGGCGTCACCCGCGCCGGCGAACAGCGTCCGCGCCCGCTCGAGGCGTTCGCGTGCGTCGGCGAACACCCCGAGGTGGCCCAGCGCGTTGCCCTGGTTCGCGAGGATGCGCGCGTAGCCGACGGGGTCGGTCGCCGGGTCGCGGTAGGCGAGCACCTCCTCGTACAGCTGCACCGCCTCGTCGAGGTTGGACTCCTGGTGCACGCTGGGCAGGTACTGCAGGGCGTTGGCGAGGTTGAGCTGGGTGCTCGCCCACGCCGTCGGGTGCGTGTCGGGCGTGTAGACGCGCAGCGCGGCGCGCAGGGCGTTCACGGCGACCCCGACCCGGATGCGGTCGCCCTCGCTGCTCATCGGCATGACGAGGTACGCGAGCGCCAGGTGCACGTTGATCGTCGCCGAGAGCTCCGGGTACCGGTCCTCCCGGAAGACCTTCGCCGCCTCGGTCAGGTCCGCCACCACGGCCAGGAGGGCGCCGCGCTCGGTGCCGGCGAGCTCCTGCCGCGACAGCGCACGGGTGACCTGCAGCTCCGCGCGGAGCTCACGCGGGGCCGTCAGCGGCAAGGTGCCGATCGCGCGGTCCGCCTCGCGCGCGGCGAGGGCGGGGTCGCCCAGCTCCTCCCGCAGCAGCCCGGCCCGGGTCAGGCGAAGCGATGCCGCCAGCAGCGGGCTGCCGGCGGCATCCGCCGCGTCGGCGGCGAGGGCGAGCTCCGCGACCGCCCCGGCGTCGTCCCCGTGCTCCATCGCCGCTGACGCGCGGGCGCTCCCGACGACGGCCGCGACCTCGCCGCTCGTCCCGTCGAGCGCAGGCGGGGTGTCGACGAGGCCGACGCTGAACCGCGCGACGTCGACGAGGGCGCGCAGCTCACCGTCGGTCGAGTCCGCCAGCTGCGCCCACGCGTCGTCGCCGCCGAGGAGGACGGCGCGGTTGAACCGGGAGACGACGTCCGTGCCCGCGATCGCGGCGGCCGCGGCGGCGGGCTCGTCGGCCAGCGCCAGCCGGACCACGTCCGTGCCCTCCGGCCAGTCCGCCGGCTCGCGGCCGACCACGAGGTCGGCGGCGAGGGCGTCGGCGCCGGGCACGTCGGGCAGCAACAGCATCCCCGCCGGCCAGGGCAGGGCGCCCAGGGGCTGCGGTCGGGGAGCGGGGACGGCGGTCACGGGCGGGGGCCTTCCGGGTCGGCGGGGCGGGACAGGGCGACGGACAGCGGCTCGGGCTGGGGGAGCCGGCTGGGCTCCTGCGGCACCGTGATGGTGCGGCGGACGTTGCGCTCGAAGATGCGGGCGGCGTGCAGGGCGCGTCGCTCGTCGTGGTGGTCGCCGACGCGCCGCCGCACCGCGCCGGAGGCCAGGATGGCATCGAGGTAGACGACCCATCGCCCGTGCTCCTGCTCGACGACGCACGACGCGGAGAGCGCCTCCTCGACGCACGGAGTGGCGGGACGCTCCCAGGCCGGCACACTCATCGACGGTCCGCGGTCATGTTCCGGACCCTGCCATCTGCTCGGGCAGCTGCGCCACCACCTGGTCGGCGATGCGGTCCAGCGCCGCCTGCACCGGTGCCGACAGGGGTGCGCCGTGCTCGAACGACTGGCCCTCCACCAGCCACACCGTGACGTCACCGGGGTACTCGTCGGCGAGCAGCCACTGCGCGAAGCCGAGGGCCTGGTCCCAGCGGAAGGAGTGCAGGTTCCCGTCCGGCGGGCGCAGGTCGACCAACTCCTCGCCGGGCACGCGGTGGATGGTGCCCGGCTCGACGCCGACGCGCGACGCGTCGACGATGACGACGGTCGGCACGCCCCGCATGGCGAAGGCGATGTCCATGCCGGCGGTGCCGCCGTCGATGAGCCGGACGCCGGCCGGCAGGTCGCGGTCGGCCAGCATGCGCACCAGAACGGGACCGGCTGCGTCATCCCCCCGCAGGAGGTTGCCGCAGCCGACCACCAGGACTCGCGTGGGCTCGGGAGCCAGGGTCACGCCCAGCCTCCCGAGCCGGGGCCCGTCATCCGCCGCCCATCCGGAACTTCGCCAGCTCGCGCCCGGTCTTGCCGTCGTAGGCGTGGACCGTGCACACCAGGCACGAGTCGTAGCTGTGCGCCACCTGCGCGAGCTCGACGGGGAAGTCCGGGTTCTGCACCGGCGCGCCGATGAAGGCCTTCTCCATCGGGCCGTGGTTCTCGCTCCCGTCGCGCGGGCCGATGTTCCACGCCGTCGGCGTGATCACCTGGTAGTTGGCGATCTTGCCGTCCTCGATGACGATCCAGTCGCTGAGCGCGCCGCGGGCTGCCTCGGTCGAGCCGAAGCCCTTGCCGGACGCCGGCTCGGCGGGCTTGGCGTAGAAGTCCTCGTGCAGGTCGACCTCGCCGAGCCACTTCTTGACGCTGCGGAAGTACTTCGGCGCCTCGTGCATGCGCGCCAGGACGCGGGTCAGGACGTTCGCGCCGACCTTGGAGATCATGTCGAAGACGAAGGGGTCGTAGTCCTGGTGCGCGGCGGCGTCGGGCCGGTTCGCCATCATCTGCCGGGCGAGCGGCCCGACCTCCAACGGCACGTAGCCCAGCCCCGGGACGTCGTACCGCGGCGCCTTGGCCCACGTGTACTTGCCCTGGGCCTCGCCGTCGGCAGGGTCGATCGGGTCGGTGACGCCCTCCCACGGGTGCAGCGCGCCGGTGCCCTTGTAGAACGAGTGGGTGATGTCCTCGGTGACCCGTGCCTGGTCGAAGTCGAAGTACTGACCGCCGGCGTAGATGCCCGAGCGCGACTGCAGGGCGGCGTTGCGGCCGTCGACGGTCGGGTGCTGGTACAGCTCGGGATCGAGGAAGGTGCCGGTCGCCAGGAAGTTGCCGTAGCCCTGGCCGTAGGTGTCCAGGCCGATCTCCATGCACCAGCGGGTGAAGAACGCGAGGTCGCTGTTGTGCTGCGACTCGTTCTCGTCCATCCAGGCGAGGAAGTCCTCCCACGTCTGGATCTGCAGGTAGCGGTCGATCGAGCAGCCCAGCCACTGGCCCTCGAGCCAGGTCCGCGCCCAGTTGTCGAGGATCGCGTGCGAGCGGGTGATGTCCGACAGGGTCGGCGCGCACATGACCCCGCCGGGGATCATGAACGACGAGTGCGGCCACTGCCCGCCGAAGATCGCGTAGA
The DNA here is from genome assembly GCA_017849335.1 of Actinomycetales bacterium. Lineage (GTDB taxonomy): Bacteria > Actinomycetota > Actinomycetes > S36-B12 > S36-B12 > UBA10649. The sequence continues at coordinate 5,668 of JAFIHP010000178.1, forward strand.
CCTCGACCGGCAGCTGCGACAGCGTGACGCCGGTCTGGTAGGCCGTGCCGACGTACGGAGCGAACCGGCGGGCGGCCTCCTCGTACGACGGGGCGTTCGCGTACTGGGCGGCGGTGAGGTCCGGGCCCATGATCGCGTAGAAGTACCGCGGCATCGACTGGAGCGTCTCGCACGCCTGCGCGATGTTGCGGATGCGCGTCGCGTTCGGCGGGACGTAGGTGCCCCAGGCGGTGTCGACGGCGTAGCAGGCCTTGTACAGGTGGCTGCCGCCGCAGATCCCGCAGATGCGCGGGGTCATGATGAGCCCGGCCTGCGGATCCTTGCCGCGCAGGATGATCTCGAAGCCGCGGAACATCGCGGCCTCGGTCCATGCGTCGGTCACGACACCGTCGGTGATGGTCACCTTGACGTCGAGGTCGCCCTCGACCTGGCCCAGTGGGCTGACACGCAGGTCCATCGTGGTCATTGCTGTCTCCTTGGATTCGTCGTCGGGTGTCGTCGATCAGACGACGAACATGTCTTCCTTGGACCACTGCGGGGCGACCGCGCGGGACAGGCCCGCGAGCGCCATGTAGGAGCCGGCGTCCATGCCGGCCGGCTCGTCCTTCGGGATGACCCCGGCGACCTTCTGCGTCTTGAAGACCGTGCCCTGGGCGAGGTCGCCGTGCGGGAAGCCCGGCTCGGTGCAGCCCGTGCACGGGTGGCCGGCACGGGTCTTCGACGACTGCCGGTTCCACAGGATGCGGTTGCACGGGGAGTGCGTCATCGGGCCGCGGCAGCCGAACTCGTAGAACAGGCAGCCCGTGCGCATGCCCTGGCCGAAGCTCGGCGGGTCCTGCTTGTACGTGAAGAACTGCACGCGGGTGCAGCCGGACTGCGTGAACGTCGTGAAGAACGTCGCCGGGCGCTGCAGCTCGTCGAGCGACAGGTCGCCGACCCTGCCGGCGGCCAGCGCGACGAGGATCTGCGAGATCCAGTCCGGGTGCGCCGGGCAGCCGGGGATGTTGATGACCGGCAGGCCGAGCTTGCTGACGAAGTCGGGGCCGAGGTACCCGCCGCGCTTGCCGCCCCGGTCGAACTGCAGGCCGCGGCTCTGCGAGGGGTTCGGCGGCACGGCCGGCAGGCCGCCCCACGTCGCGCAGTCGCCGATCGCGACGACCAGGCCCGCCTTGGGCGCGATGTCGTCGACCCAGTCCTTCATCGGGCGGCCGGCGAACATGTCGAACCGGCCGGTGCCGTTGGGGGCCTCGATGACGCTGCCCTCGTAGACGAAGATGTCGATCTCCTTCTCGCCCCGTGCGTAGGACCAGAACAGGTCCTGGGCGGTCTGGCCGATCTCCATCGAGAGCGTCGGGTGGTACACGATCTCCAGCCCGTAGTCGACGATCAGGTCGACGACCGACGGCTCGGCGGCGTTGATGAACGACATGGTGTTGCCGCTGCAGGCGCCGCCCTGGAACCAGAGCACGGATGTCACGGTGCCTCCTGAAGGTGTGGTGTGCGAGTGGAGAGCAGATCGAGCAGGTCGTCGATGCCGGCCCCGGTGCGCGCCGACGTCTCGACGACCGTGGCGTCCGGGTTCACCGCGGCGACGGCCGCGAGCGCGGCGTCGCGGTCCCACTCGACGGCGGCGGCGAGGTCGGTCTTCGTCACGACCACGACGTCGGAGGAGTGGAACAGCTGCGGGTACTTGACCGGCTTGTCCTCGCCCTCCGTGACCGACAGCAGCGCGACGCGCACATCCTCGCCGAGGTCGTAGGAGCTCGGGCAGACCAGGTTGCCGACGTTCTCGATGACGAGCAGGTCGAGGGCGCGCAGGTCCCAGCCGGACAGGTGCTCGCCGATCATGTCCGCCTCGAGGTGGCACATGCCTTCGGTGACGATCTGCCGCACCGGGGCACCGCTGCGGGCCAGTCGCTGCGCGTCGTTGTCGGTCGCGCAGTCGCCGACCAGGGCAGCGGCGACGATGCCTCGTTCGACGGCGCGGGCGAGCAGCAGCTCCAGCAGGGCGGTCTTGCCGGTCCCGGGGCTGGACACCCAGTTGCTGACACGGACGTCTACGTCGGCGAACTGGGCGCGCAGGCCGGCGGCGAGCAGGTCGTTCTTCTCCAGGACGCCCTTGCGGAGCTCCACGATCCGCGCGGTCATGCGCTCACCTCGACCATGTCCTCGCTCACGCACGTGTCGTCGAGGGTGACGTCGAGGATCTCCAGCTCCTTGCCGCCGATGACCGCGCCGCACGGCGTGCCGCAAACCGGGCAGCGGAAGTCGTGGGTCGAGGCCAGCTGCTGCGGTCCGCAGGCCGGACAGTCGATCACGACCGGCGACACCTCGATCACGAGCGCGGCGTCGGCGAGCGGCGTGTCCTGCGCGGCCACGTCGTACGCGAACTCCAAGGCGCGGGGCACGATCCCGGACAGCTCGCCGACGCGGACGCGTATCCCGAGCACCCGCGGGGGCGGGGAGGGCAATGCGTCCACGACCGTCGAGACGACGGCGTGGGCGACGGAGAGCTCGTGCACGGAGTCAGCCCCGGCGCTGGTGGGAGCCGAAGACGCGGGCGAACTCGACGAAGAACGCGAGCGTCTCCTGGACCTCGGGCTCCTTGATGACCTTCATGAGGGCGAAGACGCCGCCGACGTCGACCTGCTTGCCGCGGGTGCGGCGGTCGGCTTCGAGGGCGGCCTCGCCGAACGTCCCGATGACCTGGACGATCTCCGGCTGCAGGATCGGGGAGTCCAAGAACCCCTGGACCGTCTCCTTGCGGGTGGCCAACGTCTCGGCGAGGGGGGCGAGGGTGGCCAGGGCGCCGACGGCGGAGGTGAGCTGCGACGCCTGGTCGGCGTCGAGGCTCTCGCGCAGCTGGCGCACCAGACCGTTGACGTTGTCGGTCAGCTCGGGTCCGCGCTGGAGGAAGGCCGTGCCCATCGCGGCGAGAGCGGCGATGGTGGGCGCGTTGGCCACGATGACGGCCAGCGACTGACGGATCTCCGGGTCGGCCAGCATCGCGTCCAGCGCGTCGCTCGTGCCCGTGCGCGCGTCGAGGTCCTGCGGCAACGTCATGGCGAACTCCGTTCGACGGCCTGGGTGCTCGGCACACTACGCCCGGGTTCTGGTTGATGCATCACATAATCCCGCGACGGCGCAAACAACTTCTTTGCCCGACCGAAGGGCCAGTTTCGGTGTCTGGTCGTAAGTTCTCCTTATGAAGGACGTCACCCTCAGGCAGCTGCGCTTTCTCTCCGAGGCCGCGCGGACCGGCTCGCTCGCGGGCGCCGCGCTATCGATGCACGTGACCGCGCCGGCGGTCGGCCAGCAGCTGCGACTGCTCGAACGCGAGGTCGGCCTGCCCCTCCTCGAGCGGGGTCGCGGCGGCCAGGAGGTCACGGAGGCCGGCGCCCTGGTGCTGGCGACGGCTCGCCGGATCGAGGCCGAGATCCGCGCGTGCTCGGACCAGCTGGGCGCCCTGCGTCGCGGGGAGAGCGGTCACGTCGCCCTCGGCGCCGTCAGCACCGCCAAGTACTTCGCACCCCGCCTGCTCGCCGCGTTCCAGCGGGAGCACCCGGGCGTCCGGCTGGCGCTCGTCGTCGGGAACCGGGCCGAGATCGTCGACCGGCTCGAGTCGTTCGAGATCGACCTCGCGGTGATGGGCCGGGCGCCGAGCCGGCTGGACGTCCTGCAGGAGGTGCTCGCCGACCATCCCTACGTCGTCGTCGCGCCGCCGGACCATCCGCTCGTCGGCCGCCCGCGGCTGTCGTTCGACCAGGTCGCCCGCGAACCCTTTCTGCTACGCGAGCCCGGCTCCAGCACGCGCGCCCACGCGGACGACCTGTTCGCCACCGTCGGTATGCGCCCGACCGTCGTCATGGAGATCGCCTCCAACGAGACGATCAAGCAGGCCGTGATGGCGGGCCTGGGAATCGCCGTCATCTCCGAGCACACCGTGGGCGCCGAGCTGCGCGACGGGCGGCTCGCCGTGCTTCGGGTCGCCCAGTTCCCGGTCATGCAGCAGTGGCTGGCCGTTCGCATGGCGCAGCGCGCGGTCGGACCGGCGAGCTCGGCACTGTGGGACTTCCTGGTCGCCGAGGCCGGCGACCTCATCCCCCAGGTGTGATCGTCAGACGAAGGTCGGGGCGCGGTCGAAGCCCGGGCGCAGCGGCATGCCGGAGGAGCCGCCGGGCCCGAGCTTGCCCCCCAGCATCTGGTGCAGCTGGATCTGGTCGATGTCGAAGCCCAGCCGCGACGCCGCCATGTACAGGCGCCACACGCGCGCGACCGGCAGCCCGCCCTCGGCGACCGCCGCGTCCCAGTTCGCCTCGAGGTTCTCGCACCACGCCTTCAGGGTCAGGGCGTAGTGCTCCCGCAGGTTCTCCTCGTGCCGGATCTCGAACCCGGCGGAGTTCATCGCCGTCATGACCTGCGCCGGACCGGACAGCTCGCCGTCCGGGAACACGTAGCGCGTGATGAACGAGCCGCGGAAGTGCGACTTCCACTCGTCGCTGGGGCGGGTGATGGTGTGGTTCAGCATCCGGCCCTCGGCGCGGAGCTTGCCGTAGAGGAACGAGAAGTACGACGGGTAGTTGGCCCGGCCGATGTGCTCGGTGAGGCCGATCGATGAGACCGCGTCGAAGCCGGACTCCGGCACGTCGCGGTAGTCGCTGAACCGGATCTGGGCCGAGGACCCGAGCCCGGCGTCGTCGATCGCCTGCTGGCCCCACAGCGCCTGCTGCTGGGACAAGGTGACGCCGATCGCGTTGACGCCGTAGTTCTTCACGGCGTGCAGCACGAGTCCACCCCAGCCGCAGCCGACGTCGAGGAGCCGCATCCCGGGCTGCAGGCCCAGCTTGCGGCACACGAGGTCGAACTTCTCCTCCTGCGCCGTCTCCAGGCTGGCGTCGGCGGTCGGGTACACCGCGCACGTGTACGCCATCGACGGGCCGAGCACGTACGAGTAGAAGCGGTTGCTCACGTCGTAGTGGTGGTGGATCGCGTCCGCGTCGCGCCGCTTGGAGTGACGGCGACCGCGCTGGCGGCGCTCGAGCGCGGGCGGCGCCGGCCGCTTGAACGCGTACGGCGCGAAGGTCCGGGCCAGCGCGAGCTTGTCGCCCCAGGTCAGGTGGTCCAGCGGCAGCGGGTAGAGCCGGCTGAGCGCCGTGTACGCGTCGCCCACGATCTCCAGGTCGCCGTTGACGTACGCGCGGGCCAGGCCGATCTGGTTCGGCGACCCCGCCAGGTACTCGACGGCCCGCGGCGTGCGCACGTCGAGGACGACGTCGCTGTCCTGCGGGCCGGCCGTCGAACCGTCGTAGGCGCGGAATCCCACTTCCCGTTCTGCGGGCACGATCATCGAGAACGCATCGGCCAACTTCACTGCTGCTGCACCACCTTCGCGTAGAGATCCTTCAGGCGACCCTGCGGATCGTATTGCTGCTTCAAGGGCACGTACTCGGCGCCGCCGTAGATCGACCAGAAGAGGTCGCGGTCGTAGAAGGCGGTGGAGTACAACGACTTGCGGCCGTCGAGCTCGGTGACTACTTCCTCGATCCGGCGGTTCACGCGCCCTTCGGCGGGATCGACCCCGGCGGGCAGCGCGACGGTCGACCAGAAGCCGACGTTGACGTAGAGCTCGGTGGGGTCGAACTCGTAGAGCGGCCAGCGGGCTTCCGGGTCGCGCTGCTTCAGCGGGCACACCCAGACCGGCTCGATCCCGATCTCGCGGTGGAAGAAGTCCAAGAAGTCCGGGAGCCGGTCGGCCGGCACCTCGACGTCCTGCACGACGGGCTCGCGGGCGGGCCGGCCGCGCAGGCGGTCGGTGCGGGCCGCGAAGCCGAAGCGGCGGTCGAGGGCCACGAGCTTCCAGTAGACGTCGCTGCGCAGCTTGGACTTCGGCCACACCCGGCGGATCAGCGGCTTCTGGGCGCCGAACGCCCGCGAGCACCAGAACCAGTCGGTGTCCCAGCGCCACAGGTAGTCGTGGATGGTGAGGACGTCGACGGTCTTGGCCTGGATGCTGCGGTAGTAGATGCCCATGCCCGTGTAGTCGCTCGGGCTGAGGCCGCCGGGCAGCTCGTCGACCATGGTGCCGACCGTCGCGTACTGCTCGCCCGGACCGAACACCGTGCCGTCGAGGAAGTGCACGGGACGGTCCTCGAAGACGCGGTCCTTGGCGATCCGCGTCAGGGCATCGGTCACCTCGGCGGCGGTGTCGAAGCGCAGATGGCGCAGCAGGACGTAGGGCTTCGTCGGCTCGAGCTCGATCTTCAGCCGCAGGGCGTAGCCGAGGGAGCCGTAGGAGTTGGGGAAGCCGAAGAAGAGGTCGCGGTTCGGGTCGTCGGCGGCGGGCGTGACGGTGAGGAC
>JAFIHP010000021.1 GCA_017849335.1 Actinomycetales bacterium
CTGTTCAGTATGGTCCTGCCGATACCGCAGAACCCAGTTGCCTAGCGTGCCCTCCTTGAGCCCCCAATCCCGCGCGACATGCGCGACCGGATGCCTCGTGCTGCTCTTCACGTCTACCTCCTCGGCCCTGAACTCCTCGCTGAACTCACGACGCTGTCGAGCCATCTCGAACTCCCATCACGCGGCCAAAAACCACGATGTCGGTGTCCGTCAGACGGGGTCAAGCCCAGGGTGTTCGACCCCCAGGGCATGCTCGGCGACCGATTCGCCGAACTGATCGCGTGGGATGCCATCGTCGGCTGCGCGGACCCGATGCGCGCCGCCACCCGCGCCGAGGCCCTCGCCGCCAACAGCGGCATCTCCGACAACAGCGAGAACCGGGTCTGGCGCGTCCACTGCAAGACCGTCCTGGAGACCGTGCTGCACGCCGCCGCCCTCGACGGCGCCAGCATCGAAGACGCCTACCGGTGGCTGCAGTCCCCGCACTCCCTCGAAACCCCCCTGGGCATCCTGCAAACCCACCCCGACGCCTGCCCGACCTGGGACGACCGGCTCCGCGCCCTCGCCCTCAACTCCGACAGCCGCTTCGTCGGCTCGATGATGAGCGTCATCGCCGCCGCCATCGCCCCCCTGGCGCTGCCCACCGTCCGAGCCGCCCTCACCCCCACCAGCTCACGGCCCGCGATCACCGCCGAGCAGCTCCTCGCCGACACCGGAACCCTCTACTGCCTGGCCACCGACCGCGGAGCCGCCGCATCCGCAGGCCTGGTGTCCGCGCTCATCGAGGACATCGCCTACACCGCCCGCATCACCGCCGCCCGCTCCCCCGGCGGACGGATGGACCCACCCGCGCTGTTCCTGCTCGACGAATGCGCCAACGTCGCCCCCATCCCCTCCCTGCCCAGCCTGCTGGCCGACGGGCGCGGGCAGAACCTCACCGTCATCCCGATCTTCCAGACCCTCGCCCAGGTCCGCTCCCGCTACGGCGACGAGGACGCGTCCACCGTCTTCTCCGCCTCCCAGGTCAAGCTCATCCTCGGCGGCGCCGACGACGCCGACGACTGCAGCGATCTCTCGGCCCTGATCGGGGAACGGGACGACTGGTACGCCACCACCAGTCACTCCTCCCACGCCCTCGCGATCGACAGCAAGGCCACCACCTCCAGCTCGCTGCGCAAGGTCCCGATCCTTCCCCCCGACGCGATCCGCTCCATCCCATTCGGCTCCGCCGTCATGCTGATGTCCCAGGCGGATCCCATTCCGTTGCGGATGCGCGCCTGGACCGCGCGATCGGACGGTGACCGCATCACCCGACAGCAGCATCAGGTTGAGGCACAGCTCCTCGCGACCCTCACGGACACGCCATGACCCGCAGCCGGTGCATGCCATGAGGTGCCCGTCCGGCAAGCACGGGTACCCCACCGCCGCCGACAGCATGCGGGGCTGCCGCGACGGCTACCGACGCCCCTACCGCTGTCACACCTGCCGCGCCTGGCACCTCGGCCGCGCCATCGCCTCGCTGCCAGACCAGGAGGGAGCGCGTCGATGACACAGTCAGGTGTCGAGCAGAAGGCCACCCCCTTCCAGCTCGGGCGGCACGAACAGCAGGACGGCCGCCCCAGGAGTACGAACGGCATTGAACGACCCGGTGAAGGAGACGCCACTCAACCGGGCGGACCCGTCAACTGGCGCGGCATGAACGACGACGAGTACGACGACGCCTTCGGGGCGCTGTGCGACTTCCTCACCTGGGCCGTCCCCCATTGGGCCTTCACCACCGAGCAATTCCCCCACCACTGCTGGTGGCAGCACTCCGACATCACCGAGGAGATGACCGCGTGGTGGGGACTCTGGCAGGCCTACATCCGCAACCCCGAAGCAAACATCGCCGATCCAATGGCCTTCCACGAACGCACCCATGCCTTGAAGCAGCGGCTCGCCGACACCTACCGCGGCAGGTGCCGGCACGGTCACCGACCCAACGCTGACTCGCCAGCCGTAGGAGTTCCCTAACCGGACCTTTCCAAGCTGACAGTGCGGGTTCGATTCCCGTCACCCGCTCCACCGAAACCCCTTGCAGCGCTTGGGGTTTCATCGTTCTTGGGGCTCCGTCGAGCGACCCCTCGCGCCCTCTCAATACCCCAAATCCCCCGCCGTAGTTCCACGAGAGTTCCACGAATCCACTGCGTAGGCGACCGATATCCGGAATAGGACGCCGGCTGTGTCCCTGGGGGGTCGAGCAGCCTCGTCGTTGGCTCGACCATGTGACTGTGCGGTTCGCCCGTCACGACGGTTTTCTGGCTCATCACCCGTTGATGGCCGCGGGCAAGGCGACCGTGAATGTCGCTCCCCGACCCACCCCGGGGCTGGAGCCGCTGATGGTCCCCTGCTGTGCTGCGACCAGTGCTCGGACGATGGTGAGTCCCACCCCCCGGCCGGGAGCATCGACAGCGTTGGACGCCCGCCGGAAGCGCTCGAAGATCGCCGCTGACTCGTCGGGATGGAATCCGTCGCCGGTATCCGTGACAGCAAGGGAGGCAACTACTCCGTCTGTGTCGACGCGCATCGTCACGATGCCTTCCGCGCTCGTGTGTTGGAGGGCGTTGTCCAGAAGCTGGTCGATGACCTCGCCAATTCGGTCGGGGTCGACCCGGACGAGTACTGACCTCGCCTGATCGGTTGAGTCAGATAGCTGAATCCCCTTCGCCTCGAATCGTGAGCGGGCGCGCTCTTGGGCCGCTTGCGCCAACGCGACGAGGTCGACGGTCTGGACGTGCAGGACGAAGGCGCGTTCCTCGGCCCGGGAGACCAGGGCGAGATCGTCCACGAGGCGGGTGAGCCGGACCGCGTTGTCGGTGAGTGTCGTGAGCGCGTTGGCGTCGGCCGGAATGATCTCGTCCGCGATGGCCTCGACGGTGGCGTTGATGGAGGCGATAGGCGTTCGCAGCTGGTGAGCGAGGTCCGCCATGAGTTCGATCCGTGCCTGCTCGGTGTCTTCCAGCCGCTCGGCCAGGGCGTTCACGGATGCGGTCAACTCGGCGAGCTCGGGTCCCATCCGGGGATCGTCGACATGCGCGGCGTAGTCGCCGGAGGCCAGACGACTGGCGGCCTGAGCGGTGGTGGAGATGGGAGTGGCGATGCGACGGGCGACCAGCACCGCCATTCCCGCGGCGACGGCTCCGGCAATGATGACGCCGACAACGGTGGACACGACGGTGGCCAGGGCGAATCCGTCGGCGACATGAGTGGTCACGTTCGGGTCCTGGGCTATTCCCGCCTGCTCCATGTGCCGGAAGAACACGCTTGGGGCGACGACGAGGGAGACCACCATCAAGGTGCCGGCCCCGGCCAGCACGACGAGGGCCATCGCGCCGAAGATCCGAACTCGAAGGCTGGGGCCGGCCGATGGGCGCGTCATCCGTCGCCCATGCGGAAGCCGACCCCGCGCACGGTCCTGATGTAGGCGGGCTCGCTGGAAGCATCACCGAGCTTCGCGCGCAGATGCGCAACGTGGACGTCGACGATCCGCTCATCGCCGACCCACCCTTGCCCCCACACGTCCTCGACGAGCAAGGCGCGGGAGGGCACGCGCCGCGGGTGGGCACTGAGCACGTCGAGGATGTCGAACTCGGTCCGGGTGAGGGACACGGGCTGGCCCGCGAGGGTCACCTCCCGGGCCTCGGGGTCGATGCGGAGATCCCCGAAGACCCGCACCTGCTGGCTCGTCTCGTCTGCAGTCGTCCGCGGACGACGAAGCATCACGTGGATGCGCGCGACGAGTTCGCGGGCGCTGAACGGCTTGGTGAGGTAGTCGTCCGCTCCGACCGACAAGCCGATGAGCTTGTCGACTTCATCGCTGCGTGCCGTGAGCATGATGACGTAGGCATCGGTGAAGGTGCGCAGGCGCCGACAGACCTCGATTCCGTCCAGCCCGGGGAGTCCCAGGTCCAGGACGATGACATCGGGGGCCTCGGTGCGGGCGCGTGCGACGGCGTCGATCCCGTCGACCGACTCGGTGACGTCGAAGCCGTCCTGCTGCAGGTAGCTGACCACGACACGACGGATCGCCGCCTCGTCCTCGACAACGAGAACCTTCAGCGGCGATCCGTCGAC
>JAFIHP010000022.1 GCA_017849335.1 Actinomycetales bacterium
AGCGCGCGGTCGAGCGGATGTATGCCCCCTCCGAGGAGAACCAGTTCCTCGAGGTGACCTACGCCAACGGCGACAAGGAGGTCCTCTACTTCAAGGACTTCAACTCCGGCGCGATGATCGAGAACATCGTGGCGCGGGCCAAGAAGTCCGCGATCAAGGCCTACCTGGACACGGGCGAGAAGGGCGTGCGGGTCCAGCACCTGCTGGCCGCCTGCGTCGACGAGTTCCGCGAGAACGAGGACCTGCCGAACACGACGAACCCCGACGACTGGGCCCGGATCTCCGGGGAGAAGGGCGAGCGGATCGTGTGCATCCGCACGCTCATCCAGGGCAAGAAGGGCGCGGAACCGGGCCGGTCGATCGAGAACGTCGCCAACACCGGGCAGTACCTGTAGCCCATGACCGTCCGCCGAATCATGGGTCTGGAGACCGAGTACGGGATCAGCGTGCCCGGCCTGCCCAACATCAACCCGATGACCTCGAGCACCATGGTGGTCAGCGCCTACGGCCAGCACGTCGTCCCGGGCTCGCGCATGCACGCCCACTGGGACTACGACGTCGAGAGCCCGCTACGAGACGCGCGGGGATTCGACCTGTCCCGCGCCGAGGCAGACCCCTCCCAGCTGACCGACGACGACCTGGGGATGGCGAACGTCATCCTCACCAACGGCTCACGGCTGTACGTCGACCACGCGCACCCGGAGCTGTCCACGCCAGAGGTCACCAGCCCGCGCGACGCCGTGCTGTGGGACCGCGCCGGCGTCCTCATCATGCAGCGGGCGATGGCGCTCGCCTCCCAGCTTCCGGGCGGGCCGCAGATCGTGCTCTACAAGAACAACACCGACAACAAGGGTGCCTCCTACGGGTGCCACGAGAACTACCTCATGCGCCGGTCGACGCCGTTCGCCGACATCGTCCGGTTCCTGACCCCCTTCTTCGTGACGCGCCAGGTGTACGCCGGCGCCGGGCGGCTCGGCGTCGGCCAGGACGGGCGGGTGAGCGCGTTCCAGCTGAGCCAGCGGGCGGACTTCTTCGAGGTCGAGGTGGGGCTCGAGACGACGCTCAAGCGGCCGATCATCAACACTCGCGACGAGCCGCACGCGGATCCGGAGCGGTTCCGGCCCCTGCACGTGATCGTCGGCGACGCCAACCTCAGTGACACGGCGACCTTCCTGAAGACCGGGACGACCGCGGTCGTGCTCGCCATGATCGAGGAAGGCTTCCTGCGCGGCCAGGACTGGACGCTCGCGCGTCCGGTCGCCGAGATCCACCGAGTCTCGCACGACACGTCGCTGGGACACGAGCTCGAGCTCGCGGACGGCCGCCGCATGACCGCCCTCCAGCTGCAGGGCGAGCTGCTGGAACTGGCGCGGAAGTTCTGCGCCCGATCCGACCATGCCGATCCGGACCCGCAGACCGACGAGCTGCTCGACGAGTGGGAGCGGGCGCTGGACGGGCTCGAGCGCGACCCGTTCGACCTCGCCGACCGGATTGACTGGGTCGCGAAGCTGGCACTGATGGAGGGATTCCGGCAGCGCGACGGGCTGGCGTGGGACTCGCCGCGGCTCCAGCTGATCGATCTCCAGTACGCCGACGTGCGCCCCGACAAGGGCCTCGCCACGCGCTTGGAGGCGCGCGGCTCCCTCCGACGGCTGTTCACCGACGACGAGGTCGTCCGAGCGGTGACGACGCCGCCGTCCGACACCCGCGCGTACTTCCGGGGGGAGTGCATGCGGCGCTACCCCGAGTCGGTCGCGGCCGCCTCCTGGGACTCGGTCGTCTTCGACGTGCCGGGGCGCGACGCCCTGCTGCGGGTCCCGACGCTCGAGCCGCTGCGCGGCACGCGGGAGCACGTCGGGTCTCTCCTCGACGCCTCGCCGGATGTCGCCACTCTCATCGCACGGCTCAGTGCCGACGCGGCGGGGTAGCCTGGTCTCATGCCTTCGCAGGACCGACCCCAGCAGCGACGCGTCGAACGCGACGAGGTCGAGGACGACGTCGTCGCCTCGTCCGAGACGACCAGCGCCGACCTGGACGCCGACGTCGACTCCATCCTCGACGAGATCGACTCCGTCCTGGAGGAGAACGCGGAGGACTTCGTGAAGTCGTTCGTGCAGAAGGGCGGACAGTGACGCTGCCAGACCCGTACCGCACGGTCGGCTCCGCCTCGTTCGTCGAGTTCCTCGCCAGCGTCCACCCGGACCGGCTTCCGCGAGCCGACGGCATCTCGCCGCTTCCTGCGCCGCACGGCACGACCATCGTCGCGCTGCGCACCGCGGACGGCGTCGTGCTCGCCGGCGACCGTCGCGCGACGATGGGCAACCTGATCGCCCAGCACGACATCGAGAAGGTCTTCGTGACCGACGAGTACTCGGTCGTCGGGATCGCCGGGACGGCGGGCCTCGCGATCGAGCTCGTCCGCGTCTTCTGCGTCGAGCTCGAGCACTACGAGAAGATCGAAGGCATGCCGCTGTCGCTCGACGGCAAGGCCAACCGGCTGGCGACGCTGCTGCGGGGGAACCTCGGGCTCGCGATGCAGGGCCTGGCCGTCGTCCCGCTGTTCGCCGGGTACGACACGGCTCGCGGCCTGGGCCGGATCTTCGCCTACGACGTCACCGGCGGCCGCTACGAGGAGTACGACTTCTACGCTGTCGGGTCGGGCTCGGTCTTCGCGCGCGGCTCGTTGAAGAAGCTCTACCGACGCGACGCCTCCACCGACGACGCCGTACGCATCGCGCTCGAGGCGCTCTACGACGCCGCGGACGACGACAGCGCCACCGGAGGGCCGGACCTGGCGCGCGGCATCTTCCCGATCGTCGGCGTCGTCGACGAGCACGGGTCCCGCATCCTGCCCGACACTGAGGTCGGCCCCGTCGTCGAGGCGATGCTCGCCGCACGGCACGCCCGTGGGGAGGTCCTGCCGTGAGCGTTCCGTTCTACGTCTCGCCCGAGCAGATCATGCGGGACAAGGCCGACTTCGCCCGCAAGGGGATCGCCCGTGGGCGCAGCGTCGTCGTGCTGCAGTTCGACGACGGCATCGCCTTCGTTGCCGAGAACCCGTCCCGCGCACTGCACAAGATCAGCGAGTTGTACGACCGGATCGGTTTCGCGGCAGTAGGCAAGTACAACGAGTTCGAGGGCCTGCGGGTCGCAGGGGTGCGGCTCGCCGACATGCGCGGGTACTCGTACGACCGCAGCGACGTCACGGGACGCAGCCTGGCCAACGCCTACGCCCAGACGCTCGGCACGATCTTCACCGACTCTCCCAAGCCCTACGAGGTCGAGCTGGTCGTCGCCGAGGACGGCGTGGAGCCCGCCGACGACCAGATCTACCGGCTGACCTTCGACGGCTCCGTCGCCGACGAGCGCGGGTACGTCGCGATGGGCGGATCCGCCGAGCCCATCACGAACGCACTGCGCGCCTCCTGGAACCCCGGCCTCGGGCTCGAGGACGCGGTGCGGCTCGCCGTGCGCCTGCTGAGCGAGCACGGCGACGAAGGACCGCGGACGCTGAGCCCGGGCCAGGTCGAGGCCGCCGTGCTCGACCGGCGTCGTCCCCGCCGGACGTTCGTGCGCCTGGGCGCGTCGCGGCTCGCCGAGATCCTCGACACCGCGACGTAGAGTGCTGCGATGGACCGCCGGATCTTCGGGATCGAGACCGAGTACGGGGTCACGTGCACGTTCAACGGCCAGCGACGGCTCAGCCCGGACGAAGTCGCGCGCTACCTGTTCCGCCGTGTCGTCGCCTGGGGCCGCAGCAGCAACGTCTTCCTGACCAACGGCTCTCGCCTCTACCTCGACGTCGGCAGCCACCCCGAGTACGCGACCGCCGAGTGCGACCAGCTGCCCCAGCTCGTCGCGCACGACCGGGCGGGGGAGCGGATCCTCGAAGGCCTCGTCGCCGACGCGGAGCGCCGGCTGCACGAGGAGGGGATCCACGGCGACATCTACCTGTTCAAGAACAACACCGACTCGGCCGGC
>JAFIHP010000179.1 GCA_017849335.1 Actinomycetales bacterium
ATCGTCAGCCCTTCCTGGCGAGGTAGGTGCGGAAACCCTTGGCCCACAACGGTCGTAGCACGTAGTCCCACTCGCCGACGTACTCCTGCGCGTAGCCGCCGGTGCCGACCTTGAACTGCACGAGGCCGTGCAGGTGGTCGGCGGGGTCGAGTGTGTCGGCGATGCCGCGCAGGTCGTACACGGAGCAGCCGGCGGCGTGCGCGTCCTGCATCATGCGCCACTGCAGGGCGTTCGACGGACGGACATCGCGGTCCGCCGTCGTCGACGCACCGTAGGAGTACCAGGCGTGCTCCCCGACGGTGACCATGATCGTCGCCGCAGCGACGTGGCCGGCGTGCTCGGCGACGTACAGCCGAAGGCGCCCGGGCACGCGCGAGTTCAGCGCGTCCCACATCCGCTCGAAGTAGGGCAGTCCGCGGGGCGTGAACCCGTCGCGGGCGGCCGTCTCGACGTAGACCGGGTGGAACGCGGCGAGGTCGTCACGGGTGCCTTCGCGGACCACGACGCCCGCCTTCTCGGCCTTGCGGACGTTGCGTCGCCAGAGCTGGTTGAACCCCGCGAACACGTCGTCGAGGGTGCGTCCGGCGAGCGGGAGGCAGAAGACGTAGCGCGGCTGCACGTCGCCGAAGCCGGCCCCGCTCGCGGGACGCTGCGTCCAGCCACCCGCGGTGAGGCGTTCGACGAGCTTCGCCGCCGCGCCGTTGTGCCAGTCCGCCATGACCTCGCTGATCCGCGCCGCCGGATGGTCGCTCCCCATCGCGGCCTTGACGGTCGCGGCCTGCCAGCGGCGCAGGGCGACCGGCGGGCCCATCTTGACCTGGAAGGCGCCCTTCCCGCGGCAGTGCTCGAGCAGGGGGCTCAGCCACGCGCCCAGGCCGAGGTCGGGATGCGCGGCCCCCAGCCAGTCGATGTCCGGACCCTCGGGCAGGTAGGCCAACGACCGCTGCGGCAGGCGCGGGACCGGCCGGGACAGGACGAGTCCAGCGCCCACGAGCCGTGATCCGAGGAACCAGCCGACCGACTCACCGCGCCAGCCGACCTTGACCTGGGCCCACTCCGGCACCTGCAGGAACGAGACCGACGGCCGGCTCTCCACCCACTCGGCGTGCTGCGCCGCCGTGATCGCCCGGACGGCGAGCGCGGCGGGTGCTCCGGAACCGACTGCGGTCACGCGGGGGCCGTCGCGTCGTCGAGGTCGATGACGACGGGCGCATGGTCCGAGGCGCCCTTTCCCTTGCGGGCCTCCCGATCGATCCACGTGTCGCGCGCGCGAGAGACGAACGGCGCGTTGCCGTAGACGAGGTCGATCCGCATCCCCCAGCCACGGTGGAACGCGCCGTTGCGGTAGTCCCAGAAGGTGTACGGCGCGCCCTTGAGCGCACGCGGCAGCACTTCGGACAGCCCGATCGACTGCAGTGCGGTGACCGCGTCGCGCTCGGCCGGGGTCACGTGCGTCGACTCGGCGAACAGCGAGATGTCCCACACGTCGGCGTCGGTCGGAGCGACGTTGTAGTCGCCGATGATCGCCAGCGGCAGCAGCGGGTCGGCCGCGAGCTCGGCTCCGACGGTCGCGCGCATGGCGGCCAGCCACTGCAGCTTGTAGGAGTAGTGGTCGTGCCCCAGCTCGCGTCCGTTGGGGACGTACACGCTCCAGACCCGGACCCCTCCGCAGGTCGCCCCGACCGCACGGGTCTCGACGACGCCGTCGTAGGGCGGCTGGTCGGTGAGGTCCAGCACGACGTCGGACAGGCCGACGCGGCTGAGGATCGCGACACCGTTCCACCGCCCGTTGCCGTGGGCGACGGCCTCGTAGCCCAGCGCCTGGATGGGCAGGTGGGGGAAGGCGTCACTGGTGCACTTGAGCTCCTGCAGCGCCACGACGTCGGGCTGCGCGCTCTCCAGCCACTCCAGGACGCGCGGCAGCCGCGAGGTGATCGAGTTGACGTTCCACGTCGCGATCCGCACGCTCCGAGCCTATTGCCCCGCTCCGGGGACGGATTTCGCACCTGTCCCCTCGTGCGGGTACCCTGTCGGGGCCGCTTCGCGCGGCACGCAAGACAGACCTCCTGCCACGGAGAGACCGTGGCCGCCTAGTCCGAAGGAGGTGGGTTTGCTCATGCGTCGTTACGAGATCATGGTGATCCTCGATCCAGACCTCGAGGAGAAGACCATCGCTCCCAGCCTGGAGGCGTTCCTCAACGTCGTCCGCGCTGACGGGGGCACCGTCGAGAACGTGGACATCTGGGGCCGGCGCCGGCTCGCCTACGAGATCAACCACAAGCCCGAGGGCATCTACGCCGTCATCAACGTGACGGCGACGGTTGCCTCGGTCAAGGAGCTCGACCGCCAGCTGTCGCTCAACGAGGCCGTCCTGCGCACCAAGGTCCTGCGCGCCGACGAGCCGGTCGCGGCAGGGGCCCAGTAGTGGCCGCCGGCGACGTCAACGTCACGATCGTCGGCAACCTCACGGCCGACCCGGAGCTGCGCTTCACCCCCAGTGGTGCGGCCGTGGCGAACTTCCGTGTCGCGTCGACCCCGCGCGTGCTCGACAAGGCTTCGAACGAGTGGAAGGACGGCGAGCCCTTCTACGTCAGCTGCAACGTCTGGCGGCAGTACGCCGAGAACGTCGCGGAGTCGCTGACGAAGGGCATGCGCGTCATCGTCCAGGGCCGCCTCAAGCAGCGCTCCTACGAGACCCGTGAGGGCGAGAAGCGCACGGTCGTGGAGCTCGAGGTCGACGAGGTCGGCCCCGTGCTGCGGTACGCCACGGCAAAGGTCAACCGGGTGCAGCGTGGTGGTGGCGAGTACGGCGGTGGCGGTGGCGGAGGCTTCGGTGGCGGTCAGTCCGCGCCGGCCGACGACCCGTGGGCGAGCAGCCCCGCCAACGACGAGCCGCCGTTCTAGCCCGGCGCACCTTTCCCCCGAACCCCCGTCGGGATGCGCTCGGTGCGCATCCACAGCGAACAGGAACGAATCGACATGGCACGAGACAGCAAGGGCGACCGGAAGTCGTCCCGCGGCAAGGACAAGATCGTCAAGGCTAAGGCTTGCGCGTTCTGCAAGGACGGCGTCAAGGCGATCGACTACAAGGACACGAACCTGCTCCGCAAGTTCATCTCCGATCGCGGCAAGATCCGCGCCCGCCGGGTGACTGGCAACTGCACCCAGCACCAGCGGGACATCGCGATGGCCGTCAAGAACGCGCGCGAGGTTGCGCTGCTGCCCTACACGTCCACGGCTCGCTGACGCGAGGAACAAGGAGTCACGATGAAGCTCATCCTCACTGCCGAGGTGCCCGGTCTGGGCCTCCCCGGCGACGTCGTCGAGGTCAAGGACGGCTACGGCCGTAACTTCCTGCTGCCGCGCGGCTACGCGATCGCGTGGACCCGGGGTGGCGAGAAGCAGATCACGCAGATCAAGCGCGCGCGCAAGGTCCGCGAGGTGCGCGACCTGTCGCACGCCAACGAGATCAAGCAGGCGCTGGAGGCGCTGACGATCACGGTCCCGGCGCACGCCGGCGAGACCGGTCGGCTCTTCGGCTCGATCACGTCCACCGATGTCGCAGACGCGGTCAAGAAGGCCGGTGGGCCGGTGCTCGACAAGCGCACCGTCCAGCTGGCGGCGCCGATCAAGACCGTGGGCAAGCACGCGGCCAAGGTCGCCGTGCACCCGGACGTCACGGCCAGCATCACCCTCGAGGTGGTTGCGGGCTGACGACCGCCCTCGTAGCGAACGCTGCACCCGCGGTCCGCGGGTGCAGCGTTCGTCGTTCCGGGCCCGATGTCCGGGCGAGTTCGACTAGTTCGAGAGCGCTCCGGAGACGCCGAGGATGACGAACAGCGCGATCCACGCGATCAGCAGGCCGATCCCGACCAGGCCGAGGATGAAACCGGCCTTGGCCATGCCGCCGTTGTCGGCGGCGCCGCGGTCGGCCAGCTTCATGCCGAGGGCGCCGAAGATGATGGC